>MENC01000167.1:0-23318 GCA_001768155.1 Bacteroidetes bacterium GWA2_30_7 | reverse complement strand
ACTATCTGAACCATTGAAGTTTGAGTTAGGAGTGTAAGTGAAAGTCCCATCAGAATTTAAAATCAAAGTTCCGTTTGTTACGTCAACTGTTGGAATTGTGTTTACTGATAAAGTATTTCCGTCCAAATCTCCATCATTACCAAGAACTGTAGTTCCGTTTAAAGTTCCATCTTCGTCAACATTAGCAAAATCATTATTTGCAAAAATCGGGTCGTTTATTGGATTAATTGTTATTGTAACTGTTGCAGTATCACAATCCCCATCATTATCACATACCTGATATACAAAAATATCTGAACCAGAATAGTTTGCAGTTGGGATATATGTATATGTTCCATCATTGTTAAAAGTTAATGTTCCATTAGTAACATCAGTAATAATTGAGAAAGCAACAGGTGTGTCATTAAGTTCAGAATCGTTAACTGAAACATCTGAATTTAATGTATCATCTTCGTTAACATTTTCAAAATCATCAACCGCAACTGGTACATTATCAGTGTTATCAACATTTATATATACTATTGCTTCTGAACAATCACCGTCAATATCGCAAACCTGATAAGTTAAAGAATCTGAACCTAAATATCCATTGTTTGGAGTATAAGTAACTGTATTATCGCCGTTTATAATATAAGTTCCATTTGTTGGAATAATTGTAATGGTTACTGTAAGTCCACCATCTTCAAGACCGGAATCATTATTTAAAACATTGATAATAACAGGAGTATTTTCGTTTGTTGAAGTATTATCATCAACTGCGATTGGTAAATTATTGCAATTAATAATATTTACATTAAATGAATCTTCATCAGTACAGCCCCTTAGGGTTGCTGTTACTGTATAAGTGGTTGTAATTAAAGGCGAAACATTTATTTGAGAAGTTGTTTCCAAAGTACTCCAAACAAATGAACTACCAACATTAGCTGTAAGCTGAACAGTATCACCTATACAGATGTTATTATTATTGGCACTAATTATTGTTGAAAATCCGAATGTTAAGTTTAGAAAGCTACATCTCTGAATATTATAATCAGCAAGAGTTCTGCCTTCTAATAATAAAGTTCCATTAAAATATAAAAACATACAGGTAGTATCAACACTTAAATCGCCAAGTTTTGCAAGAATATTTTCGATTGCTTCTGATGTTTCTGCATCAATAGGAATTGTATCATTTAAATCAGTAATTACAGACAAAAAGTATCTCGTAGTTGAAATAGATGTTGTATCGGAACAACCATTCTCTGTAACTGTAACATAATATGTATTACCAGATGAAACCGTAATTTGTGAACTTGTGGCTCCGGTATTCCAAATATAACTAGAACCACCTGAGGCGGTTAAAGTAATTGTTGAACAAGAAGAAGTATCTCCGATAATACTGGCATTTGGATTTTGTAAAATTTCAATTGAAATATTATAATTAATGCTAACACAATTATTTGAATTTTTAACAGTTAAAACGGCATTGTAAATTCCTGAATTTGGATTAGCAGGAACATCAATTGTAATTGGCGAGGATACTAATGGTTGTTCTATTACATCAATAAAACCTTCTGTTTCAGCAGAAAAGTCAAAATCAATACTATATAAATCAGGATTTTCTGTAATCGAACTATATGTAAGTTCAGCAGAGGTTTCTCCTTTACAAACGGACGGATTTATCCCAAGAGTTATTGTTGGCTGAGGATGAACAATGATTGTTGTAAAATTTTGAGCCAAAATATTTTGTGAAATAAATAACGTCATTAAGAAAAACAAACTATTATTTAGTTTTTTCCTTTGATTTATAAAAAATTTATATTTTAATTTCAGTTTCATATTTTAAAATCTTTGTATTCATTAATTACTGAATATCTGCCGAATGAGAAGTATCAATATTGATACTCTTAGTTTGAAAATAAATTAAGGATTAGTATTTGTACAATTCGCATCACTTACCTCAGTTAATGTGTAAGTGGTTGTTGAACCTGGAGTTACGCTAATAACATGAGGGCTGCTTGCGATATTATTTATTGTTGTAACAGTTGTCCCATCATCATATTTAACTGTCCAGTTTGCAGTTCCGGTCAATGTAAAATTTAAGTTTGTTGAGATACCGTTGCAAATATCTCCATCAGATGAAATTGTAACAGTGGGTATTACATTTGCTGTTGCAACTGCTGAATTTGTCCAGGCGCTTGCACAACCGGTTACGGTATTTACAGTTCTAACATGAATTATTTTTGTGCTACCTGCTGTTATACTGCTTGTTGTATATACATAAGGAGAAGAATTATCGGTACCGTTTGTTGTAGTTCCAGCATCTTCCGAAAACTCAACCTGATTTCCATTTGCTCCAATACCTGCTGTCATTATTACTGTTCCAGTTCCGCAACGCGAATTGGCTGAAATAGTTGCCACATCTGGTATTGTTCCTGATTCTCCAACTACAACTGTTGCAGAATTTGTACTTGCACAACCGCTTACAGTTACTGTTAATGAATATGTTCCACCCTGGTCAATTGTTGGTGTTGCTGTAGCTGCTCCTGCCGTAATATTTCCATCAGCAGTTGACCATGCATAACTTCCTCCACCTGAACCAGAAAGAGTTCTTGTAGGGTCGGTGCAAGTTATATCACCCGGACTTGTTCCTGCATCTGCAGTTGGTATAGTGTTTGCCGTTGCAACTGCTGAATTTGTCCATGCACCTGTACAACCAGTTACAGTATTTACTGTTCTTACATGAATTGTTTTTGTGCTACCTGCTGTAATACTGCTTGTTGTATATTCATAAGGAGATGAATTATCTGTTCCATCGGTTGTAGTTCCACCATCTTCTGAAAACTCAACTTGGTTTCCATTAGCTCCTATACCGGCAGTCATTACAACTGGTCCTGTTCCGCAACGCGAATTGGCAACTATAGTTGCTGCTCCCGGAATTGTATTTATTGTAACCGAAATATTATATGAAATACTAACGCAAGTATTTGCATTTTTTACAGTTAATGTTGCATTGTAAGTTCCTGCTGCCGCGGCTGCTGGAACAGTAATTGAAATTGGTGAAACAGGTAAAGCTACATCTGCTACATCTGAAAAACCTTCAGTTTCTGCTGCTGCATTAAAATTAATACTGTAAGTTGTTGGTGTTTGCGTTGTTGCAGAATAAGTTAAATCTGCCGTTGTGGTTCCGCTGCAAACCGAAGGATTTGAACCTAAGGTAATTGTGGGCAATGGATAAACAGTAACAGTTACTGAATTTTGTGCCTGTGAATTTAAAATAATTACATTAAAAGTTGCAAACAACACAATTTTTGTGAAGAAATTTTTCATTTTGTTAAATTTAAAGTTCATAATTCTGATTATTATTAATTAATTATTGTTTTCTGATTGAATATATTTAGGGTGTTGTATCAGTGCAATTTGCATCACTAACTTCTGTTAGAGTGTAAGTTGTAGTTGAACCCGGATTCAAATTAATTGCAAAAGGACTTGTTGAAATTCCTGATTCTGTGGTTATTGTTGAACCATCTGAATATTTGACAATCCAGTCGGCAGTTCCGGTTAAAGTTATTGATAATGTTGTACCAACCCCATCGCAAATTGGCGTTGTGGCTGAAATTGTGGCAGTTGGTAATGGATTTACTGTTACAGTTGGAGTTCCTGATAAACCAACCGAAGGACATCCTGTTGCATCTGTAACGGATGTTATGCTATAAGTAGTTGTAGAAGTAGGACTTACAGAAATATTATCGGTCGAATTATAATTACTGATTGTTCCAATTCCATTATCAATTGTAATATCATAAGGGCTTGTTCCACCGGTAATTGTAGCATTAAGATTTGTTGACAACCCATTGCAGATTGTTGCCGAACCCGACAATACAGATGCAGATGGTGCAGATGTAATTGTTATTGAGGGCTTTGTTGTTAATTCTCCATTACAGAACGATGGTGTAACTCCGGTAACTAAAATATTAAAAGTTATATCAGCCGTCAAAGCTCCTGTTGGAAGATTTATGTTTCCACCAGTTCCAGCAACAGCAGAGCCGATATTAGTATCATCGGCATCGTTTCTTAACTGATAAGAAAAACCCAATTGAGAAGATTGAACAATAACATTTGTAGAACTTCCGGAACACACTGTTAACGAAGAAGTAACGGTCAAACTTAAAGTTGGATTTGCATTTACCGTTACAGGAATATTATCAGATAATGTGGATGAACACGAACCAACTGGAATTTTAATTGCTTTTACTTCTAATGTTGTGTTACTTATTAAAGTTCCAGAAGTTAACGTTATTGTTCCGCCTGTTCCAAGTTTTGAAACACCAGTAGCAGTGACTCCATTAAATAATTGATAAATTATACCAGATTGTGAAGAATATACTTGTACGTTAGCAATTACACTTCCCGAACAAACAGTTTCATTTGCAGGGTCAACTGTTAATGTTGTTAACGGTAAACTGCAAACTACTGTTTTTGAGGCAGAAGGATTGCTTTCACAATTTGCCCCGGTAGTTGCAGTTGCTGTAACAATTCCGGTAGCATATAAATCATAAATGCCTAATCCTGAGATTGTCCATATTCCACTTGCAACTACGGTTGTACCACCAACCTGAATTCCATCAACATAAAGTTTAATCACATCTCCATCTGTTCCAGAGCCGCTTACAGAAGCATCACCTTCGGTAATTGTAACTGTGGTAATTGCAACAGCATTAGTAGATTTTGTGTAAACAATAACTGAATTTGAAACCGAACTTAATGGTCCAGCTCCAATTTGAGCTTTTGCAGTAATTGTACTTCCAAGAGCAATGCTTATACCTACACTTGCTGTCCAAGTTCCATTTGCAGTTACTGTTGTTGTTGAACCTTCGGCAATTCCATTTTCATAAACCTGAATAATTGTTCCTGTAGGGTCAATAGAAGTTCCTGAAACTGATGTTATTGCTGTAGTTGAGCAATATGAGCCCGTTACAATTGGCGGAACTGCATTTGTATAAATTGTAACTGCTCCGGTTGCTGTCGAAATACAATCGTGGTCGCCACTTGCTGCAGATTGAACATATCTTGCCGTAACACTTGCTCCAGCAGGTAAAGATGTACAGCTAACTGCAAAAGTTCCTGCTCCAGAAACTAATCCACTTATTGCATAATATGCGTTATCTACAAATAAATAAATGTATCCTGTTTGAGGAGATGGAGCAATATTATTAGTTATTGTAACCTGAACACTTGTTGAACCTGTATAAACTGTTGAAGATATTATAGTTGGTGTATTTGAAGTAACCGGAGTATAACCACCACCTTGAGAAATACATTCAAATGCAGGAATAGAAACACATCCATTTCCATCAAGCTGATAAATTGCATAACTTCCTTCTGCAATACAATCTACTCCTGAGCCGGAATTACAACCACCTGTATTTCCGGTACATTTCCAAACCCAATCTCCGGTACCGGTTACTGGAAGGTAGGTACTTGTTGCTGCGTCAGGATTGGCAGGATAAAGAGTTCCATTCGGATAATAAACATTTATATCATAACCAATTGTTCCTGTTCCACATATATTTTTCCCTGAAGAAGAAGTTATTACTGGTGCTGCTCCAGGTGCACCTGTGCAATTTGTTACAGTAATTAATCCGCAATTGTAAATTGATTCGCCTTCGCCGATTACTTGTGCTGAAGCTCCAATAATGTTACCTGTAGCAAGTGTGGGAGCAATACCTGAAAGAGTCCATGTTCCCCCTGAAACAGAAGTAGTTGTTCCATAAGGAGTTCCGTTTATGTAAACTTTAATTGTGGTTCCATCTATTTCGGTTGAAGTTCCACTTACTGAAGTTGCTCCATTTAAAATTGGGCTATTAATTGAAGGACATTCTGAGCGGTCAGGACAATCGGCACCTGCTGCGCAAGGTGTATAATTATCAATAACTAAATCGAAACAATCATCATAATTATTTCCACAGGCTGCATCATCAACTCCGCCAAGGTCGGAGCGGGAAGAGGCATTATTTATACTTGATTTGTCGGCAGCCATATTATCAATAAGTATCATTCTGAATGGTGTAGAAGTAAAAACTCCGAATGTTGAAATCAGGTCGTCAAAGTCAACAAAAAAATCATAGAAATAATCAGGGTTGCCACATTCTGTCGAAATAGAAATTGATTTTTGATAATTCGTATGTCCTGCATAAGATATTACTGCTGCACCCGGCGAATTTGTTCCGTCAACATTATAAACATAAACGCCAAAATTTGTTGCAAGTACAATTTCTATTTCAAAACCTGGATTTCCTGTAACATAATTTGGATCTTTATTTGGACCAGTGGCTCCAAATTTCTGGTCTGAATCAATTAATATGCTATAACTCTTAGAGTTAGGTAATGAGCTTCCCATCCGTAAACGAAATAACCAATTATTTGCCGGTGAAAGATAATATTGTCCGGCATCTTCAACTCCGGCTGCTTGTTGAACAAAATCGGTAAATCCACAATCCGGACCCGGTCCTAAATCGCTATCTGGTTCTGGCATTGGAAAAATCATTGGAACAAAAGGTATTTCGCTTTCGGATTCATCATTAGAAACAAATCCTGATGATGTTGCAGAAACCCATCCATCTCCATTGGGGTCTAAAACAGCAGCACCGCCGCCAGTTGCAGTTTCGAATATCATTCCAGGTGTTTGCGAATACAAGCAGACACCTGAAAATAATATAAATATTAAAATTGATAACTTAAAAAATGTCATATAAATAGCATTATTTGTTTGATTAATTTTTTTTGCAAATTTAATTTAAATATTTAATTGCTTAAATGATTAATTGAAATTTAATTATAGATTAATGTGTTATTGAACATTTGAATATATTTTGTAAATAGAAGTTATTATAAATATTCAAAAACTTATAGTTTATAATCTTAAATTTTTTAATAAAAAGAAAGTTTTAAACATATACAAACGATTCTAAGTGTAGAAATTAATTTGTTAGCAAAAAGGAAACAATGAAAAAAAGATATACGATTTATTTTTAATGGTTTTAGAATTTGTGCTAATAAACAATCTCAGTGTTTTTAAGCATATTACGCATTTGTAATATAGAAAATTATCAAATTGACTTTAAATTATAAAATTTAAATTGCTAATAAATAACCTACAAGATTTACAGAAGATTCAAGGTTGAGTTTTTTTCTTAATCTTGTGCGTGAAACTCTAATGCTTTCTTGTGATAATGACAAAATGGAAGAAATATCCTTTGTATTGATATTTAACCTTAAAAGTGTACAAAGTTTTATTTCAGCGGGTGTTAATTCAGGATGATTAGAAAGTAATTTGAAATTAAATTCAGGATTTACCATTTTAAAATATTCCTCGAATTGCAACCATGAATTTTCTTTTTTTCTTAAAAACACTTCATGAATTAAATCGTTAAGTTTTTCATCAATAAATTGTTCACAATGCGTTATATTTTCTTTTATTTCTTTTAATCTTTCTATCAGTTTTGAATCGTACTCATTGGCTTTTATGAGTTTCATTGCAGCAGTAGTGAGTTCTCGATTTTTTAGATTAATAGTTTCCTTGTAATACATTGATAACATAAGCATTGACCGAATTCTCGAAATTAACTCTAATTCATCAATTGGTTTGCGAACATAATCTATTGCGCCGGCATCGAAGGCTGTTTTTAAATTTTCAGAGGAAATCATAATTCCAGAAATCATAATAACAGGAATATCCTTTGTTGTATAGTCTTTTTTTAGAATTTTTATTGAATCTAAACCGTTCATTATAGGCATGTCCCAGTCCATTAAAATTAAATCAGGTATTTGTTTTTTGGCAACCTGAAATGCAATATTTCCATTATAAGCTGCAATAATTTCGTAATTATATTTTTCCAAAATATCGGCTACAACTGAAATATTTCCAGGTTCATCGTCAACAACAAGAATCTTAATCGCTCCCATAAAATTATGATTGACACAAAATTACTTAAATTTAAACATATTGATTATTTTTGTAAATAATAATTCAAGAATATCTATAATAATTTTTATGTTAAGGTTATTTTTTTTCACATTTATATTTATTCCTTTTTTGTCAATTGCTATTGAATTAAAATCTGATACATTAACTATTGTAAAACTAATTTCAGAAAGCGAAAAATATCTTGTAAATGATGCAGATACAGCAATTATAATTTTAAAAAATGCAATGTCGGCTTCAAGAGAAATCAATTATAATCAAGGTTATATAAATTCTGGTTTTTTACTTGCAAAAGCTTATAAACATAAAGGATTATATTACGAAGCATTAAAAACTGTTGATTATCTTTTAAAATTTTCTGAAACTCATAAAGATAAAGAATTGAAAGGGAAATGTTTATATACTATTGGTGAAATAAACAGAGCTGCATTTTACATAAATAAGTCTATTAATGTTTTATTTGATGCACTTACGATTTTTAAAGAATTAAAAAACATGGAAGAACAGGCAAAATGTTACAACAGAATTGCTGCTGCCTATTTCGAGAAAAAAGATTTGAAACAGGCTGAAATATACGCAGATAGTTCAAATTTAATAGCTTTCCGTTTGAATAAAGCATCATTAATCTCAAATAATGAAGAAATTCTGGGAGCAGTTTATAGAAGAACCAAAAAATTAAAAAAAGCAATTAATAAGCTCGAAAGTGCACTGCATTGGATTTATATTAGCGGCGATACTTCCGATGTTCCAAATATTTTTATCAATTTTGCTTATACATATTTTGATATGAATGATATTGACAAAGCATTTGAATATGCAAAATGGTCATTTAAAATGTCCGAAAAAACTGATATACTTGCGTATAGATTAAATGCTGCCCAAATCCTAAGTGATTGTTACAGAGCAAATAATCAATTAGAGAAAGCTCATAATTATTTACGTTATCGCGACTCATTAGAATATAAGGTGCTTATGAACGACCATAGCAAAATAATAATGGATTTGAACGAAAAGTACGAAGCAGGTAAAAAAGAAAAAGAAAGAATTTTACTTCAGAACGAAAATGAAATAAAAAGTGTTACTATCAAAAATCAAAAATATTTGTTTTTAATATCAATCATTGTACTTTTTGTAGTTACAATTGGAGCTGTAATTATTTACATTGGAAGAAGAAAACTTGGTATAGCAAATGAGCGATTAGAGATTAATAAAAACAAAATTTCGCAACAGCATTTACAAATTTCAGAAGCGTACGATAAACTTAAAGAATTAGAATCGTTTAAAGAAGACCTTACAAGCATGATTGTTCACGACCTAAAAAATCCGCTTAACTCAATAATTAATCCTCCTTCGATTTATCAAGGTAATAAATTACAAAATTTTATAAGACAAACAGGATTTCAAATGCTAACTCTTGTGTCAAATATTCTTGATATTCAAAAACACGAAGATAGCAAACTTGGTTTGTCTCTTGAAAGTTTAAATCTTAATGAAACGATTGAAGAAAATATTGATAAAGTTCAGTTTTTATATGAGCAAAAAAATTTGAAAATCGAAAACAATATTGGTAATATCATCCTAATTAAAGCTGATGCTGATATTTTTGTGAGAGTTATTATTAATTTGCTTACAAACGCTATAAAATTTTCACCAAATAACGGCACAATTAAAATAATTTCTGAGCCAATTAACGATTTTGTCAAAATCAGTGTAAGTGATGATGGAGAAGGAATTCCTTCAGAAATGCATGAAGTAATTTTTAGTAAATTTGGTCAGGTTATTTCCAAAAAATCAGGAATCGCAAGGTCAACCGGGCTTGGTTTGGCATTTTGCAAAATTGCTGTTGAAGCACATGGAGGAAAAATTGGTTTAATTAGTAGTGCAGGCAAAGGAAGTACTTTTTGGATTACAATTCCAAAATCTGAATCAGTTGAAATTAAGAAAATGCAATTCAATTATTATGTAAAATCTGATGATTATTTACTTAGCACTGAAGAATTACAACAAAATATTATTCAAATAGAAAATCTAAAGAATCTTGATATTTGCGAAGTTTCTAAAATTAAAAGTGTTCTTAAAAATATCAATTGCTCAAGTAACTCTAATATACAAAATTGGAAAAATAAATTGGAACAAGCTGTATATTCTGGAAATGAGGAGTTTTATCAACATTTACTGAAAGCTAATGACAAATAAATTACAATTCTTAAAATTTCAATCCTAAAACAAGTTCAGAACGATTTGTTCCGATTTATCGGAAAGCTTTCAAAACTGTTTGGGTATTAGTCAATTGTTATTTGAGATTTATTTGAGCATTTCGACTTAGCTCAATGTAAAATTTGAAACTTGCAATTTGCGGTGCATTGAGCCAAGTCGAAGTGTCGAAATGTTATTTTTTAAAATCTGTAGTTCTATTGTTGGTAAATAAAATTTGTAAAAGTTAATAAGCTATCAAGAAAAAAGGCTTAAAACACAATCGCGTTTTAAGCCTAAAATGAATTTAGTAGCATAATAATTTATTTTTTGTTTTTAATTAAACTTTCTTCAACTGAATTTGCTAAGTTAATGTTGGGTTCACCTTTGTATTGTATAAATCCACCTCTTACACCATTAATAATTAGCTTGTCACTTACATTTATTTTAGCAGCAGCTAGTCCATTTATGTCAATTTCGCAATCTTTAGCAAGGAGGTTAAAAGCATTAAGATAAGAGTCTTCATTTAATCTAATATTTAATTTCTCAGTATTTCCATAAAAGCTTCCCATTGACATATCGCTTAAGTTGCAAGTTAATGTTTTAGTTACAACATCAATAGTTAAGGTAGATTCATCATCAACATTTAGGCTTAAATTTTGAAAAATTCCCTTGATTTCAACAAAGCCAAGCCCATTGATATTACAATTTAAGTTAGCATTTGAAATCAAAAGTTTCATCTCTGTGTTCTCATTATCAGTAATTATATCAAGATTTTCGGTAATATTTGAATAGAAAAAGATATTAGAAGTACCCGATAAAGATATTTTATTTAACTGAGTTAGAGTTAAGAATACATTAAGAACGGTTAAGTTTTTGATTTTTTGTGTTGCCTCAATATAAAGGGTACTATCCTTTACAAATGTCTCAATTACAGATAATAAGTTGTCGTCAGTTTCGAGAATTAGTTTTTCGTTTGTTCCTTCAACGATGTAAATATTAAAATTACCGTTGATAGAAAGATTTTTTACTTGTAGCGAAGGACGCTCTTCGTTTACTACATTTAGATTTCCTTTAATTGTTTGGCTTATTACTTCTGCCTTGCAGAACAACAAGCAGCATACTACTACTATGCTTCGTATTATGCCATTTACTTTCGTGTTTTCATACCCTCAAATTTAATTGGTTAAACATTTTTTTTATGAACCTTACGTTATAAGACGTACAGGATTTTTAAATTATACGCTTTTCTACTTATTTAAGTTTCGTTAATTTAAATATTTAAAAATAAATTAAATAAAATATTTATAATTTATACATTTGAGCAATTAACATTTTTCAAATTAATGATAAGGTTAAAAGAATATAACTTTAAGAAAATCAATTTTATATTAATATTATTGATTGCATTTTTTATTCCTTTAAGCAAAGCTATAATTCCAATTTTAATTGTCGTATCATTAGTAATTAGTTTTTTTAATAGTTCTTTTTTAAGTAATTTAAAAATAGCTTATTATCGAAATAATGCATTATTGCTAATTTCTTTTTATTTAATAATATCATTAAGTTTATTCTGGTCTGGTAATATAAAATCAGGGTTATTTGATATGGAGGTTAAATTGTCGATGTTTTTGTTTCCAATCATTTTTTTAAATTATGGAACCATCAAAATTGATGAATTTAAGCATGTTATACATTATTTTATAGCAGGAAATATTCTCGAATCTTTAATTTGTTTATCAAGTGCAACTTATAATTCTTTACAAAGTAATAATTCATATTTTTATTATAGTAATTTTTCTGAAAATCTTCATCCATCATATTTTGCTATGTATCTTACATTTGCAATTGCCGGTTGTATTTATTTGTTGAAGAATAATTATTATAAAAAAGTTTTTTATCCAATAATATTTATTTCATTTTTTTTAGTAATAATATTCTTTTTAAGCTCAAAAGCAGGATTTCTTGGTGTAGCACTAATGCTACCTTTTTTTATTATTAAGTTGATTAATAAAAGATTAATTTCATTGATTATTGCCGGTTTTGGTGTTGTAATAATAATTGCTTTTATATATAAATTTAATAGTAGAGTTTCAGATTTTATAAAAGAATTTAAAACAAGTTATAATAATGATACTATAAATGTTTATGATACAAGCACATCTGACAGGTTTAAGATTTATAAAATTTCATTAAGTTTAATTAACGAAAATTTGGTCTATGGAGTAGGTGCGGGAGATATTAAAGATAAACTAATTAAAAAGTACTCTGAAAATAATATGAAACATGCGGCTGAACAAAAATTAAATCTTCATAATCAATATTTAGAAACACTTATTGGTGAAGGAATAATTGGTTTTATATTCATGATGTTATTGTTTTTATATCCATTAATTTATGTATTTAAGAAAAGTAATTTTTTATTATATAGTTTTTTGCTGATTACAGCATTTCATTTTTTATTTGAATCAATGTTAAATACACAATCTGGTGTAATTTATTTTGCATTCTTCTTTTGTTTTTTAAATTTTGTAAATAAAAATAATGATGATAAAGTTCTCGCCCCCACGAATTGACGAAAAGATAATTGCCGAAGTTACAGATTCTTTAAAATCTGGCTGGATTACTACTGGCCCAAAAACTAAGCTTTTAGAAAAGAAAGTAACTGAATTTTGTGGAAATAAAATTTCGCTTTGTGTAAACTCAGCTACTGCCGGTCTTGAGCTGGTTTTAAGATGGTTTGGAGTTAAAGAAGGAGACGAAGTTATTGTTCCTGTTTATACTTATTGTGCAACTGCTAACGTAGTCGTCCATTGTGGTGCAACCCCAGTGTTTGTTGATGTTAATAGCGATGATTTTAATATAAATATAGAAGAAATTCGCAAAAAAATTACTTCACGCACAAAAGCGATAATTCCAGTTGACTTTGCCGGTTTCCCATGCGATTACGATGAAATCAATGATTTAGTTAAATCAAACGAAATTAAATCAATGTTTAATGCAGAAAATAAAAATCAGAAGTTACTAGGCAGAATATTAATTTTAGCCGATGCTGCACATTCTATGGGAGCAATTTATAAAAATAAAGTATCTGGTTCGTTAACAGATATTTCAGTATTTTCATTTCATGCAGTTAAAAATTTAACAACAGCCGAAGGTGGTGCAATAGCTTTTAATTTGCCCGAAAATTTTAATCACGAAGAAGTTTATAAATATTTCAATGCCTTATCGCTTCATGGGCAAAGTAAAGATGCCCTTGCTAAATTTCAGGTTGGAGGTTGGAAATATGATATTTTATTTGCTGGATACAAGTCAAATATGCCCGATTTGTTAGCAGCAATTGGCTTAATAGAAATAGAAAGATATAAAAGTGATACTTTGGTGCGCCGAAAAGAAATTTTTGAAGCATATTCAATAGGATTAGGTGATAAAAAATGGGCTGAAATTCCTTTATTTGAAACTGATTCCAAATTATCTTCGTTTCATGTTTATCCTTTAAGAATAAAAGGAATTTCTGAAGAACAAAGAGATAAAATAATTAACAAAATTTTTGAAAAAGAAGTATCTGTTAATGTTCATTTTCAGCCACTGCCGTTATTAACAGTTTATAAAAATTTAGGATATAAAATTGAAGATTATCCAGTTGCATTAGACAATTATTCGAGAGAAATTTCATTACCGGTTTATTACGATTTGCAGGATTTTGAAATAGAAATTGTTATAGGTGCTGTTATTCAGTCGGTTGAAGAAATTATTTAAAGTGTTTAAACGACTTTTTGATATTTTTTTTTCCATTTTCGGATTAATAATAATATTACCGGTATTATTAATAATTTCTGTTTTTGTATTTTTTGATTCTAAAGGCGGAATTTTTTATCTGCAAAAAAGGGTCGGAAAGAGAAATACAAATTTCAACTTATTTAAGTTTCGTTCAATGATTCAAAATGCTGAAAAGACAGGATTATTGACAGTTGGAGCAAGAGATAACAGAATTACAAAAGTTGGCTTTTTTTTGAGAAAATACAAACTTGATGAACTGCCTCAATTGTTAAATGTTTTAATTGGAGACATGAGTTTTGTTGGACCAAGACCGGAAGTTAGAAAATATGTTGATTTGTATAATAAGGAACAGTTGAATGTGTTGAATGTTAAGCCCGGCATTACTGATTTGGCTTCAATTAGATTTATCAATGAAAACGAAATATTAGCAGGTTACGAAAATCCTGAAGATGCTTATATAAAAGATATTATGCCTTTAAAACTTAAAATTAATCTTGAATATATATCTAAGGCTAATGTTTTAACAGATATTAAAATAATTATTCAAACAATATTCAAAGTATTTAGATAGAGCGATATATATATTAATTTTTATAAACTTACTTGGGTATTTTACAAAATTTTAAAATAAAGCTTTATTTTTTGTAAGCTCCAATTGATTTCAGAGAAATATAAATTTATTAGCCCGTAGAGCTTCAATGTCAATAAAATACAAAATATAAATAAATTTTTGTCCGTAGGACATTAACAAAAAAGTAAATATGGCAAACTACATTACCCACTTGTATAATGTTGTATATTCCCTACGGGAAAATATTAAACTGTGGTTTGAGTTTTTATTGTCATTAATGCCCTACGGGCAAATTTTTCTGAAAGCAAATTGAATTTACTATTTTTTAAAGTTTTTTGTATTTGAAATTATCAATTTTTTAAGCTTTTCAAAATTTACCGGTTTTTTATAAAACTCAATTGCACCACCATCAAAAGCTTGTTTTATTTCTTCTGGATTATCAGAAGATGAAACAATTATTACGTTTATATTTTTAAAATTATAACTTTCTTTAAGCATTTTTAAGATTGTTAAACCATTATGTTTTGGAAGCCTTATATCAAGTAAAATAAAATAAATTGAGCGATTAGTATAATTTTGATTTAGAAAACTAAACAATTCATCAGAATATCTGAAAATTTTTAAACTATAATCAATTTTTAAATCAGTTAAATTTAGTTTCATTAGTAAAGCATGTCCATCGTCATCTTCTACATAAAGAATATTTATTTTTTTTTCTGACATTTCCTTTTTTTTATAACATAACATGTTCCGATTAAATGGAATTTTTAAATAAAGCTACAAAACTCTTCATTATGCACAGAAACACAAATTCTTGAATAGCCCGAGTATTTTTCTTTATCTTTTACAAAATATGATAACGAGATGCTTCCAATTCTATTTTGAAGTAATTCTTCTTCTGATTTATTTACAATTGCAAATATTCCAACTGGTTCGGAATCAACATATAAATCTTCAGCAAGCAGTTTTTTCTGACGCAAATAATTTATATTTTTTTTAATATGTTCGGTTGTTGTTGCTTTAAATTCTTTTACAGCTTTTTTTCCTTCTTCGGAAGTTAATAATTGCTCAACAAGCATTTGTGAAAAAGCGTTAATTCCATTTGTTGCATACATTAATCTTACTCCAAATTCGTGATTAAAATCGTTGTTAAGTGTATGTACAAATCCAAGTCGTTGACCACTTAAACCTATTGATTTACTGAAACTTTCAACAATTATTACGTTTTTGTACGAAAGCATTTTACTGTAAAAATCATCTGTTTCGTTATAAAAAACTCTACGGTATGGACAATCCATTATTACCGGAATATTGTTTTTATTGAGAGTTTCAATTACATTAAAAATGGTATCATCGGAATATTTATTTCCAACCGGATTGTTTGGTTCGCAAATTAATACTACTGAGTTTTTTAACGAATCAATGTTTTGTAAAATGTAGTTATAATTTTCGTAAAATTGATATTGCTTTTTGCGAATATTCAGAATATGCAAATACGAACCCCAATAGAAAGCCGGTAATAGAATTTGAGCAAATTGTAAAGTCTGAAAAGTTAAATCTAAACCCGACATTCCTCCTGCGGTTATATAAATATTTTCAGAATTGGTTTTATTTTGAAAATATTCCTGATTTATAGCATTTTGCAAAGCAGGGCGACCTTGCGATGGAGGATAAACCTGTAATTCGTTTGAATTAAAATTTATATTTTTAACAACCTCTGTTAAATCAATATTACAAACAGAATTAACACCACGATTTAGTGATAAATATTGTTTTCCGGTTGATTTGGAAAGTTCCTTTATTTTATCACCAATTTTTACAATTGATGAAAGTTTTGCTCCACTTATTTCGATGTTCATTTTATTGTGTTTAAGTGTTAATGTTTGTCGTCATTGCGAGGTACGAAGCAATCTTTTCTTTTGTTAATCTTATAGCTTCTATCTTCTTTTTTTACCACATAGAATCATAGAAACATAGATTTCACATAGTTATTACTCAGGTTATTTAAAAATTCAATTTATTTCTACCTTCTAATTTCTTTCTTCTATTTATCTGCCTCAAACATAGGGTCCCAGGGTGGTAGTTTCAATGGAATTTGTTCTAAAATTTTTAAAGTCTGTGGGTCAACAAATTTTTTGTTCACTACAATTCTGAACATGTATTGGTCGAACCATTCATCTGTCATTGTTAAATAACCATCATGTCCGGCTTTTGTTCCCCAACTGTTTTCGAGTTGCCATTTTGTAATTTTATTATTTGCATCAACATCGCATCCGACTAAAGCCATTCCGTGTGTAGAGCCACTTTCACGAGTTTGAATACGCTGTTTTTTGTTCATTCCGAATTTAACTCCGAAAAGTGATTCAACATCGTAATTATCAAGTGATAGATAACCATCTTCAGAATTTAATTGCTTACCGACATCGCATGAAAAATAAAGTGCTTCGTTTTCCATAATTGATTTTCGGGCATATTCTTTTATAATTGTTGAAGGAAGATTAATAAATTTCCAATTAGTTCCTTCAAACATATTTCTATCGTATTCTATTTCATATAGTTTATTGTAATCGTGTGTTGGGTCGTCCATCAAAAGTACATAATCGGAAAGTTTTACACCAACATATTCATCATAAAAAGATTTTGGTGTATATTCCTTATATTCAGTTAATTTATTATCTTTATCGTTATATCTCCACTGGAATTTTGTTGGAGGTTCGCCAAGGCAAATTGCTAACATTTTATATACTTCGCCAAGCATTTGCAGCTTTTTTTCGTCAATTGCCGGTTTATCACTTTTTTTATAAATAAATTCTCGTAAAACCAAAGCATCTTCTCGAAGTTTAGAACGAATAATTTTTTGCATTAAATCTGTATTTTCCGAATTTTCGGTTTCTTGCATTGCACTTTTTGGAATAATTCCATATTTTTCGACAAGGTCGGCAAACAGATTCCAAACTCCACCATCGCCAAGCGCATTATCCATGAGCCAAACAACTGTACGGTCGTCAACAGGCAGATTTGCAGTAGAAATTATTCCTTCGAGAAATAGGTTTGCTTTTTCAAACTGATCCCAGAAATAAAGATAATTGGTGGAAAATTCAAAATTATCACTTCCAATTTTCGCTATAACTTTTGGTCTCATAACATTAAGGCTTGTAAACATCCAGCAGCGACCTGAATTTTTTTGATCGGTAATTCCTTTTACCGAAACTTTATACTTAAAATTATGGTCAATTTTTCCAACATTCTGACGATTTAAAGTAAGCTTTTTCAAGTTGTTTTCGGTAGCTGCATTGGTAGCTGCTTTAATCACAGGGTCGCTGGAATTGAAGTTTTTACGAATTTTTTCGAGTTTTTCGGGAGTGATACTTCCTGGAATTTGAGAAAATCCAATTAATGGGTAAAATGCTAAAAAAATTAAAATGTTTTTCATTGCTTTTTTATTTAAAAAATTTAAATTAAATATGAATAACCTCACCATAAGCCGCTGCAGCAGCTTCCATAATTGCTTCTGACATTGTAGGGTGGGGATGAACCGATTTAATTAACTCATGTCCTGTTGTTTCAAGATTCATTGCTACAACCATTTCGGCAATCATTTCAGTAACATTTGCTCCAATTAAATGTGCACCAAGCAATTCGCCATATTTGGCATCGAAAATTAGTTTAACAAAACCGTCTTTTGCTCCAGCTGCACTTGCTTTTCCTGATGCTGTGTAAGGAAATTTTCCGACTTTAATTTCAAGTCCTTTTTCGATTGCATGTTTTTCGGTCATTCCCACCGATGCAACTTCTGGAGAAGTATAAATACAGCCCGGAATCCTTTCGTAATTAAGCGGATGAGGATTTAAACCTGCTATTTTTTCAACACAAATTATTCCTTCTGCCGATGCTACGTGTGCTAATGCCGGACCGTGAACAATATCACCAATCGCATAAATTCCAGAAACATTTGTTTGGTAAAAATCATCTACTTTAATTTTGCCTTTCTCAATAACAATTTTATTTTCTTCTAAACCAATGTTTTCAAGATTAGGAGTAATTCCAACTGCTGAAAGTACAATATCTGTTTCAATAAAAATTTCGCCTTTTTTGGTATTAACTTTAGATTTACATTTACCATCAATAATTTCAACAGATTCAACAGATGCTTCGGTAATTATTTCTATTCCTGCTTTTTTCAGCGAACGTGCAAGTTGTTTTGAAACTTCCTCATCTTCAAGTGGAACTATGTTTGGTAAAAATTCAACTATTGTAACTTTTGTACCAATTGAATTATAAAAAAATGCTAATTCAGTTCCGATTGCTCCTGAACCTACAACCAACATTGTTTTAGGTTGTTGCGATAAAGTTAATGCTTCCCTATAACCGATAATATTTTTACCATCTTGTTTTAATCCGGGAAGTTCTTTGGAACGTGCACCTGTTGCAATTATAATATTTTCTGCACTATAATTTGCTTTTTGTCCGTTATTTTCAACTTCAACGGTTTTATTATCAATAATTTTCCCAAATCCTGTAATTACTTCAATATTATTTTTTTTGAACAAATATTGAATTCCTTTACTCATACCTTCTGCAACTCCACGGCTTCGTTGAATTATTTTTGTGAAATCGGCTTTTGTTTCACCCGATATTTCAATTCCATAATCTGCGGCATGTTTTAAATAATCAAATATTTGAGCACTTTTTAGCAGCGATTTTGTAGGAATACATCCCCAATTAAGGCAAATTCCGCCTAATTCGGCTTTTTCAACAACTGCTACTTTTTTTCCAAGTTGTGAAGCTCTGATTGCTGCAACATAACCACCGGGTCCGCTTCCTAAAATTATTATATCGTAATTCATTTTTTTAATGTTTATATTTATTTGATGTACGTTTTAGTTATTAAGTTGAACTGTCGCAAAATTTGCGACAGTTGAATTTTTTTCAAGTTCCCCTTCTTCAAAAACATTATTAATATGCTTTCCTATTGTTTTTATATCTCTGTCAAATAGAATCGAAATTTGGTGTCGGTTTAACCATACAGATTCTTCTTCAATCCTAACCTCAAGTCTTGTTGATGATTAGTCAGCATGATATATAATAATTTCGTCTTTCATCAAATTGCTTTCAGTTAATTATTAGTTCAATTTCAAAAGCAAAAATAAAATTAATTAAAAAATAAGTTACCACCCAAGCCAAAACCCGATACTTCCAATTATTAAAGCAATCACAATTTTTGATGCTTTCATCAAAATAAAACTTCTTTTTGATTCTGCCATTAGAGGAAGCCCACCATGACCTTCCTGAACTATAGTATTTGCTAATAAAATACTGAAAGGAATTATTCCTCCGGCAAATAGTGTTGTAAAAACAATATGTGGTCCCGAAATTGGGATTAAACCAATTAACAGAGCTATCAACAGCATTGGAAATTGATTACTGCTTACCCAACTTTCTACATTAAAATAATTTAAAATAAAAGTTATAATTATTATTGAACCTAATGTCCAAAGAAAAATTTTCATAAAATGTTGTTTCAGAATATGTCCCCAAAGATGTTCGACCAAAAAATGTTCGGGAACTACCATTACAATTGCTATCGAAACAATGCTTCCAATTAAAAAGAATAAATTTTCTCCAATATTACCAAAGTGTCCTTCATTATGCACATGATGGTCGTGACCAAGAAAAAACTGGAAAAGAACAATTAAAATTAATATTGCAATTAATAAAGCTCTATGAAAACTGAATTTTTGAACTTGAGAATGTAAGCTTTTGTTATGTTTGCTATGACAATCGTCTTCATCATGAGTTTGTAAATGCTTATCGTTGTTTTTTATAAAAGTGATTTTCTTAGTGAATATATTTGTTAAAAAGCTAACAGAAAATGCTAAAACGAAGAGTATTACAGCAATTTTGATAAATGTATTAGTTATCATAGAGAGCATTACAAATGCTTCGTCTCCAATTGTTGCAATTGAACCTGCAAGTAGTCCAGAAAATCCAATAATATTGTGAGTAAATAGTGAAACTATTGTAAATATACCAATACACCCGGGAATAATTCCTAATCCAGAAGAAACTGTTAATTGGGCAATTAAAGATTTTTTTATTGGTTTACTCCATTTGCCATCTGAACGAACATTGATGTATTCAATAATTAGCATCATATATAATACAAAGCCGGAAACCATTATTGTTTGGTTAATTACATCAATGCTATGTTCTATAAGTTCGGTCATTATTGATTTGCAAATGTAAAAAAATGATAGTATTTTGATTTTGAGGATTAGAAGTTTATAATCAATTCAATTATTTTGAAAGCAGTCTTTGTAAATTTTGTTCAAATTCAGGTAAGTCGTTATTTGGATTATAAAGTGGATTAATAATTCCAATTTTTTTTTCGTGAATATAATAACCTTTAACAAATTGTGGATTAAGAACAAATACAGACTCTCCATCCTGGCTGAGTTCAGATTCTAAAGTAGAAATTACTTCGTAGAAAAAAAAGACAGTGTTTTTTAATAATAAATTATATTTATCAACTATATTTTTTCCAATATGAATTACCATTGTGAATTTGCCATATTTTTTTCGAATTAATTTGAAGTATTCGATTTGGACAACATCATTTCCAGAAACCATATCGGTTGTGTAATCTAAGCGACTCTCGAATCGAAATCCATTTTGCATAATAGAAATAGCAATTTCTTCATCTGATGTGTTATGTAAATATTTCAGAACATCATTGTTTGATGAGATGAATTTGTGGAACGCTATATCGTGTGTATGTTCAGACATTAATTCTTTTTTACAAACTTAACTATACATATTAAATAATACAATATGTTAAAGATGATTAAGAATAATAGTTAATAATTTTTCAATATTAATAGGTTTTATAATAAAATCGTTAAAACCTGCTTTCAATAATTTCTCTTTTTCGTCAGACATTGCAAAAGCTGTGTGTGCAATAATTGGTACTTGGTTATTAATTTTTCTAATTTCTTTTAATGCATCATATCCATTAATTCCGGGAAGCTGAATATCCATTAATATCAAATTAATATCGGGCTCATTGTTGAAAATCCTTACTGCTTCCAGTCCGTCATAAGAATGTAATAATCTTGCGTTAGTTTTTTTAAATACTTCTTTTATTAATATTGCATTTACTTCATCATCTTCGACAAGTAAAATTGTTTTATTCTTTAAATCATAAATATTTGGCGGTTTATCCTGTAAAGTGGTTTCATTTAACGATTTATTAGTAATTATATCGTTAAAAGATAATGTAAACATCGTTCCTTGCTGATAAACAGATTCAACGTTTATTGTTCCACCCAAAATTTCGATTAAATTTTTTGAAATAGATAATCCTAATCCTGCACCACCATATATTCTTTTTGGGGTTTCATCAACTTGACGGAATCGTTCAAAAACAACATCTAATTTATCGGCTGGTATTCCAATACCGGTATCTTTAACATAAAGTTGCAAAGATTTATTGCTAATAAATTTATATCCAAATTCGATAGTTCCTTTATCAGTAAATTTTAAAGCGTTTCCAAGTAAATTGTATATAATTTGTCTGAATCTTAGTTGGTCAGAATAAATTCGTGTTTCAACCAATGTTTCAGGTTTTGAAAGTTTAATATTTATATAGTTTTTGTTTTTATGTGCTTTTTCTTCGATAAAAAGAGCTAGTAATTCGTATAAAACATTATCAAGCGAAAAGTCGCTTTTTTCAATTTTGATTTGTCCTGCTTCAATTTTTGAAATATCTATAATATCGTCGATTAATTTTGATAAAACATTGCAGCTATTATTAATATAACCAATATATTCTGACTTTTGACTTGATGGTAAATCTTGTTCTTTAAGTAATTCTGAAAAACCAATAATTCCATTCATTGGAGTCCGAATTTCATGCGACATGTTCTCCAGAAAATGTGTTTTTAATTTGTCTGCTTCTTCGGCTTTTAGTTTTGCCTTAATTAGCTCATCTTCAGATATTTTTCGATAAAGTGCAATTGCATATAAATCGGCAAGTTTTTCTACATTAATTAAGTCTTCGTAGTTATAATCAACATCTGAATTTGCAAGTGAAATCTGACCAAGCAGCATATCGTTAAACATTGCAGGAACCGATAAAAACCTTGTAAGTTTTGCGTGCCATTCGGGTATTCCGGTAAATTCGGAATTTTCGGATGGTTTATTGGTGAAAAAAGCTTTTTTTGTATTTAAACATATACCATTTATCCCATTATATTTATTATTGTTTTTTTTAAAAATTAAATTTTGAGCCTTAATATTTATTTTATGTAAATTTTCGATTGAATATGATTGAATTTGATTATCACCGGTAATGTGGTCAATAGTAGATACAAAACCATATTTACTTCCTGCAATATTAAGTGCATAACGCAAAACAGAATCTGTAATCAAGTTTAAAGATAATGTTGGAATCATTAATTTTTTTGCTAATGATACCAATGCGTGATTTATAGTAAATTCTTTTTTAAATGAGTCTTCGGCAATTTTTCGGGCAGTTATATCATTAAAAAAACCAATTAAACAACTAACTCCACAGTATAATTGTACACTGGCAGTTATATCTGCATAAAATATTTTTCCATTTTTCTTTAAACATGGTAAGTTAAATCCTGTTTTTAATTCACCTTTAGATTGTTTATCAATAATGATTTTTATATTTTCCAGTTCATTTTTGGGATGAATATTATTGATTGTAAGTTGAAGCATTTCTTCGTTTGTATAACCAAACATATTGCAAATTGCTTTGTTTGCATAAACAAATTTTAAAGTTGA
>MENC01000166.1 GCA_001768155.1 Bacteroidetes bacterium GWA2_30_7 | reverse complement strand
TAATTTCAGGTGAGCTAAAAAGAGCCGAAATTCAAAAAAATTTGGATTTAAAGAATATTGATTTTTTTAGGGAAAACTATCTAAATCCCTCTTTAAAAGCAGGATATATAGACATGTTGTTTCCCGAAAGTCCGAATCATCCACAACAACGATATAAATTAACTGAAAAAGGAAAAAAGTTAAAAAAATTTCTTGAAAGGAATAAAAAAAATTAATATTACATTATGGCTTTTACGCAAATTCCTTACGGCAAACAACACATAACCGACGACGACATAAGCGCTGTGGTTGAGGTTCTTAAAAGTGATTTTCTTACACAGGGACCAAAAGTTGCAGAATTTGAAACCGCTTTTGCAGAATATATAGGAGTAAAATATGCAGTTGCTGTGGCAAACGGAACCGCTGCTTTACATTTATGCACACTGGCTTTGAATGTAAAAACAGGTGATAATGTAATTACAACTCCCATAACGTTTGCAGCATCGGCTAATTGCGTAAAATATTGCGGCGGAAATGTTTATTTTACAGATATTGACAAGGATAGCTTTTTAATTGACTTAAATAAAGTTGAAGAACTTATAAATTCAAAACCCAAAGGATTTTTTCAGGGAATTATTCCTGTTGATTTTGCCGGAAATGCTGTTAATCTTGAAGAACTTAAAAAAATAGCCAACAAACATAATCTCTGGATTATAGAAGATGCCTGTCATGCTCCGGGAGGTTATTTTACCGATTCAAAAGGAAAAAATCAAAACTGCGGAAACGGAAACTTTGCTGACCTTGCAATATTTTCATTTCATCCGGTTAAACACATTGCTACCGGAGAAGGCGGAATGATTACAACCAACAATAAAGCATTGTACGAAAAGCTTTTGCTCCTTCGTACACACGGAATAACTAAAAATCCTGATTTATTGACCGAAAATCATGGTGGTTGGTATTACGAAATGCAGGAACTTGGTTATAATTACCGTCTTACCGACATACAAGCAGCACTAGGGATAAGTCAGCTTAAAAGAGCGTCTAAAAATCTCAAACGAAGAAAAGAGATTGCCCGAAAATACGATGCTGTGTTTTCTAACTTTACACTTCGAGAACCTCAGTGTACAGAGAATTCCAAATTCCAAATTTCAAATCCCAAATCCCAAATCCTAAATCCTAAATCCCTTGAGGGACATGCTTTTCATCTTTATGTAATTCAAGTTGAGAAGAAACTGGAGTTGTATAATTATTTAAGAACAAAAGGCATATTTACACAAGTTCACTATATACCTGTTCACCTGCAACCATATTATAAACAACTTGGATGGAAAAAAGGCGATTTTCCGGTTGCCGAAAATTATTACGAACATTGCCTGAGCTTGCCAATGTATCATTCTTTATCGAATGAAGAACAGGATTATGTGATTGAAACTATTTTAGCTTTTTATAAATGAAATACAAATGATTAAAAAGACACTTGGATTAAAAAAAAGAACTAAATTGTTAAATTGTTAAATTGTTATCCTGTAAATTATGTTAATCCAGTCCAAGTGAAGAATTATACATGAATTTGTTAAGATAATTATGATAAAGAAATTAATGAGTAAACTTAGTGCCTTTGTGTCTTCGTGGCAAAAAAATCATTCTAATCAAAATACTTTAGAAAAATGAAAAACCTCGCAATAATCCCTGCACGTGGCGGAAGCAAACGAATCCCGAGAAAAAACATTAAAGATTTTCTTGGCAAACCAATTATTGCATATTCTATTGAAACTGCCATAGAATCAGGCTTATTTGAAGAAATTATGGTTTCGACAGACGACCACGAAATTGCCGAAATTGCCATAAAATGCGGAGCAAAAGTTCCATTTTTCAGAAGCGAAAAAACTGCAAACGATTTTGCACATATTGCAGAAGTTATTGAAGAAGTTTTGGAAACGTACAAATCAGAAAATAAGCAATTTGAAAACTTCTGTTGCATTTTTTCCACAGCTCCATTTATTAAGAAAAGCCGCTTAAAAGATGGTTTTGAATTGATGCTCAAAAACAACTTCGATTCTGTATTTCCGGTTTTAAAATTCAGTTATCCAATTCAGCGAGCTTTAAAAATTGAAAACGAAAAAGTTTCAATGATTTTACCCGAAAATTTCAGCAAACGTTCACAAGACCTGATGCCGACTTATCACGACAGCGGTCAGTTTTATTGGATGAAAACAAAAGAATTTTATCGACAAAAACGTGTGTTTGCCGAAAACTCAGGTGCAATAATTCTATCCGATATGGAAGTTCAGGATATTGATACAATTGAAGACTGGGAAGTGGCAGAAATGAAGTATCGGTTATTAAATAAAATTCTATAATATTTGTCAAAAATAACCAAAAACAGTAAAATTAAATTTTAATTAAATAATGTAGTTATGAGAGAGTTAATAGACTTGATGTTGAACGACATGAAATCTGTAGATGAATTTTATAAACCAACAAATTTCTGGGATAACGGATTAATAAGCATTTTAAATGATTTAAAAACAGATGCTGATTTTAAAAATTTCAGAAGTCATAAGTCTGCAAGATATATGTATGTACCTACTTATGAACACAGTCTTTATAAAAAACATAAAGGTTTAATAAATAAAATTTTTAAAGTTAACCATGCAAATAAGCCAATTCCATCAGTTGAAGGTTTTTTCGGAACTTTAAGTGGTTATAATAATTCAAAATCTGATTATAGGGTATATTTAGCGACCAACAAAAGTAGCCATCCCAATGTAACAAATGTTAGCGAAAGTCTAATTGGAAATCCAATAGAATATTATAGTTTCGATAATAAAAATTTTAGCAAACCTTTTCTTAATTATTTGCTGGGAATTAATTTTTTGAAAAATAATTTTTCTACAGATAATGTACACAATGTATTTGAGTTAGGCGGAGGATATGGTACATTAGGCGAAATATTATTAAAATCATCTTCAGATATTTTCTACTTAAATATAGATATCCCACCTGTAGCAGCAGTTTCGACATATTACTTATCTGAAGTATTTGGAAAAGAGACGGTATTAACTTATGATCAATCAAGAAACTTAGAAGAAATCAATATTGAAGAAATTAGAAAAAAATACAAATGTGTTGTATTATGTCCTTGGCAATTACCAAAAATTAAAGGTTCTTTTGAACTTTTTGTAAATTTTATGTCTTTTCAAGAAATGGAGCCAAAGATTGTAAAAAATTATATTAATTATGTTGAAAAGCTTACAACAGATTTTGTATTACTTAGAAACAGTAAGTTTGGAAAAAGAATCGCAAATGAAGAAAACAATGTTGGTGTAAAAGAACCAACAACTACTGATATGATGTACAGTATGTTTGAAAAATTTTCTTTAGCAGGCAGAGATTCAACTGTTTATGGGCAAAAAGGACAAAAATTTGATTCTGAAATAGCCTGTTTATCAAGAAATAAATAAACTCAATGCACTTTCGGATTTGCAATCCGAAAGATTTTATTATAAGGATTTGTAATCCGATATTTATTTATAAAGTTGAAAATCTCGAAATATTATTTCATCAGCGAAATAATTTCGGAATAATTTTTTTCACCAACCTCAACATCAATATAGTAAATACCATCTGGTTGTGAGCTTAAATTGATTGTATTATTATAATCCCCTTTAGCTTTACGGTTAGATTCAGTATAAATTACTTCACCAAGATTATTTACAACCTTAATATCTACTTTCTCCGATTTATTAAGTGAAAATGAAACATTAAATGAACCTGAATTTGGATTAGGATAAACATTTAGTCCCGATTCTTTTGATATAATTTCTGATTTAGAAGTTGAAATATCCGTTGTTTCACAATATGCGTTCGAACAGCCGTTTCCATCGGTATAAATATAAACAACAGTGTGGCTTCCTGCTCCTGCAATAGAAGGATTAAACGAATTTCCAGTAACACCTGTACCTACAAATGTGCCGCCAGAAGGAGTTCCATATAATGTAACAGAGGCATCGTTTATATTAAAGTTTGGATTAAGTCCGCTAATACTTAGGCTTGGAGAATTATTTATTGTAACACTTTGATTAATTGTGTTACTACATCCGGTTGAAGGGTTTGTATAAAAATATGAAATACTATTTGAGCCAATATTTGCACTTGCAGGTGTAAATAAATCTCCGCTAACTCCATTTCCTGAAAAAACTCCTCCAGAAGGAGAACCTAATAATGTTATTGGAGTTGTATTTACGCAATAACCAGTATTCAAATCAATAATTGAAAGATTTGGTAATGAATTTACTGTAATTGTAACAGTATCTCTCAAACTCTCACATGAACCATTATTATTAGAAACATAATAGGCTGCAGATGAAGTAAGTAGTGGTGTAGTATATGTGCTTCCTGTATAAATAGATGTATCTCCGGTAGCTGTATTATACCACAAATAAGTTGTGCCTCCGGTAGCAGTTAAAGTATAATTACCACTACCGCAAACTGATGTGTCGTTAACGGTGGGTATTGAAGCAATACACTGTGGTTCATTATAAATTTCAGTAATTTCAGTACTATTTAGAGTACGGTTGTAAATTCGTATATCGTCTAACCCCCCGTTATGAAAAACTCCATAAGCACTATTTGCATATCTTGTACCTAATACAGCTCTTGTAGGATTTGTAACATTACCGTAATTTCCATTATTGGTTCCATAAGTGCTTGACAATGATAACAAAATATTATCTAAATATATTTTAGCTGATACCCCATCAAATACACAAATTATATTATGCCAATTATTATCAAAAAGTAAGTTTCTGTTTGTAGTAGTGTGTCCAGCAATATAATAATCAGTAGAACTACTACGATGTGAAATTGTGATGATTTCATCAGTTAACGTTCCAGTAGTGTTATTTCCAATAACTATTGTAGTACCATTATCCCCAATGTTATTTGTAACTGAATAAATAGCATGAACATCATCAACACTTGACTTAACCCAAAAAGAAACACTTGCGGGTTGCTGAAAATTAAAACTTGAAGCATTGGAACTAATATCAATATAATTATTAACTCCATTAAAACTATAAGCACTATTTGCGTTTCCAAACCTGTCGTTTGCTAAAGTTGCTCCATTTGCTGTGCCATTATACCCATTACCGCTTTCATCATTTGCATTTCCATTAAATGAATAATATGCAACTAACCCATTTGTAGGAATTTGGGCAAAACTTACTAAACTTAAAAAGCTAATGACAAATGTTAAAGATATTGTTTTCATATTACATATTTTTTTCAAAATTATAAATTATAGTTTGATTTTTATAATTAGATTATTTAACGACGGGTTTTAATTATTTAACGATATACATTAATTATTTAACGATTTTTAAAATTATATCCT
>MENC01000165.1:1204-6208 GCA_001768155.1 Bacteroidetes bacterium GWA2_30_7 | reverse complement strand
GGATTTGCCATAGCTGCAGGTGTTATAATAAAACCAATTACATCATTTATCGAAAATGGATTTGCGCTTCCGCCAATTGAGGAACTTGAAAAAATGATTACTCCAAAAACAAAAGCAATTCTTATTTGTAATCCGAATAATCCGACCGGTTATTTATACTCAAAAGAAGAACTTTTAAAATTAAGAGACATTGTAAAAAAGTACGATTTATATTTATTTTCTGACGAAGTTTATCGAGAATTTTGCTACGACGGAAATACACATTTTTCGGCACTCCAACTTGAAGGAATTGAAGAAAATGTTGTACTAATGGACTCTGTTTCTAAAAGATATAGTGCTTGCGGAGTTCGCATTGGAGTATTGATTTCAAAAAACAAAAAGATAATATCTACTGCATTAAAGTTTGCACAAGCCCGACTTAGTCCACCTTCGTTTGGACAAATTGCTGGAGAAGCAGCTCTTGATACGCCAAAAGAATATTTCGACGAAGTTTACAATGAATATATTCAACGCAGAAACTTTACAGTTGAAGCACTTAATAAAATTGATGGAGTTTTTTGCCCACTTCCAAAAGGAGCATTTTATACAATTGCAAGACTTCCAATTGACGATGCTGATAAATTCTGTCAATGGATTCTTAGCGATTTTAACCACAATGGACAAACCGTAATGATTGCTCCAGCAACAGGATTTTATTCAACAAAAGGCTTAGGAAAAAATGAAGTAAGAATTGCTTATGTATTAAATAGAGACGATTTAAAAATAGCTTTAGAATGTTTAGGTGCAGCATTAAAAGTTTATCCCGGTAAAACTAACTTTCATTAATTAAGTAAGCATAAGCTCATTAGTTGTACACAAAATGCTAAAAGTGAGATTGCCTCGTTCCTTGAGATTTATTCTTTTTATTGTTGTTGATTTAACGTTAAACTTAGATTTGTCTAAATGTTAAATTTCTAAATAAATTTAATTCCCGATTTTTTATAAACTTCATCTAAAATATCTAATGTTGCAATATAATCAGGATTAGATAATTGCTCAATGCTTATACCCAATTCTTTTGCATACTTTTCTTTTAACTTGAAACTAATTCTTTTAAAAAAAAATGGTTTAAAGTGCAATTTTACTTTCCAGGTTGGAATTCCAACGCTTGACGCCAATATTGATGGAGTCATTAAGTTAAATTCCATAAAATATAAAAGAGAACTAACTTTATTTTCTTTAACCTGATTTGCAATGATTTGTAGTTTTTCGTAGATTTCCCGCCATGCTTCTATAAGAACTATATTTTTAGGTTCCCATCCGGGGCTTAACCCAGTTGTATAATTTCCGTTTTCGTCAAGTGCATAACAAAGTTCTCGGCTTATTCCATCTCCTAAGCCCCAGTCGTCTTGTGGAATATTTTGTTTTTCCATAATTATCAGACTACAGTTAATAAGGCATAAGCGGTAGAAAATCTGCCACTTTCAGGTACCATTATTAGAATTTTATCGTTAACTCTCAATTTTTCAGACCTGTATAACTCTTCTAAAATTATATAAACTGCCGCAGAACCTGTATTTCCTTTTGTATATAAATTAGAAAACCATTTTGCATAAGGTATGTCAAAGCCAATTGCCTCTAATCTCTTTTTAATTTTATCTTTAAAATAACCTGATGAAAAATGTGGCAAGAACCAAGTAATATCTTCTGGTTTCAGATTTCTTTTTTTAGCAATAACTGGTAACGTTTTGTCAACAATAACTTCAGCAATTTCCTGATTTAATAATTTCACATCCTGACGAAGAGCAAAAACATTCTTTTCCAAAGCATCTCCAAAACTATCAAATCCTCTGAATCCCACCACATTGCCATTTTCATCTTTTATACCTCCAGCATACATACAAGTTTCCATTTTCCCTGCATGTGACAGAATATCAATCCATTCAATTTTAAAAGATATTCCATTTTCATTTTTCTTATTTGACAAGAACATCGCTCCTGCTCCACATGATAGCATCCAACGTAGAAAATCGGCATCAAAAGCTAATTCGGGATAATTCTCAACATCCTGATTTTTAGAAATATTTTGGTTAAAAAATTCTTTTCTGAACGAAGCACACGAAAGTTCCGAACCAGATGAAACTGCATTATTAGATAATCCATTTGCAATATTCATAAAAGCATATTTCAGACTGCTTATTCCTGATATGCAAATTCCTGAAAATGAAACTACTTCGCATGAATTAGAGCCTAATTCACCATGTACCATTACCGCATGACCAGGTAAAATAACATCGGGAGAAGAAGAGCCGCAACATAATAATTCAATATCGTTAATTGAAAAATTCTCATAAGGTTTTAACCTTTTTATAGCTTCAGCTGCAAGTTGTGAATTTGTGTGAGTTAGTTTGCGGGTTTTAGGGTCGATTGCATAATATCTGGTCTTTATTTGATTATTTCTCAATACTATACTTTTGGTTTTAGAACAAACGTTATCCAATTGACCCAATATTTTTTCAATATTTTCATTATCAACTGGTTCGTTAGGTAAAAATGCGCTTACATCATTTATAAAAACATCCATTCCCTTTTTGCATTATTTAAAAGGTTGGAAAGTTAGTTATTTTTTTTAAAATTCAGAAAAACATTGCTGTAATACTCAACATCTTTTTTTGTTGAATTTTTTCTAAATAATAAATATATTGCTGATATAATAGTACTTACAGGAGCAAGTATAATTATAGCCAAAATCAAATAAACAATAAAAAAATAAAGTTTTGGAATTCGTTTTTTATCTCCTGCATTTCCGGATTTTAAAATAAATTTTGCCCAAATTTTGAAGATTCTTGAAATTCGTTGCTCAAAAATCAATAATCCCGAACTAATTTTTACAGCTTTTTGATTTATTAATTTATTTTGAAGTTGAGAAAAGTCATTGTATTTAAAATCGTTAAGAATGGTTTCTCCAAAAATTTGACAATTATCAATATCTTTTTTTGAAACTCCTGGTTTTGGAAAAATTCCAAGAAATCTGTTTTTCTTTCCGAAAATTAACCAATAAACAATTGTAACAATTCCTATTAAATTAGGACTTCTGTCAATCAAAACAATATTTCCAACTAATTTTCCTCCAGCATTATAAATTAAGTTTTTAACTTTCTCTTGTGCCAAAATCCACATATTTCGGCAACCGATAACTGTTATAACAGGAGTATTTTTAACTATAAATTGAAATTTTTGTTCATATAACGCTGAAATTGATGGAATTGATGGATTCAAATACCAAATCTGGTAAGCAAAAATAATTAAATCAAATCGTTGATTTGAGTCAAATTTTAACGGTTCGATTTTGCATGGAATATTACTCACCGATTCAGGAAACGAATCAAAAAATGATAATATTTTCCAAGGAAAAGGATATGGTAATTCTGGAGTTATTTTTTCGTAAACAATTTCTATATTTTCATCAACTTTAAAAGGTTTTAAGATTGAATCAACTATATCTTTTAATTGACCTGATTGAGTGTAATATAGAATTATGATTCGTTTCAATGTTGTAGATTATCAGTCTTTATCAAAAATATTTTCAACTCACATTCAGCAATAATTTCTTCATTTTGTTTGATATAACATTGAACAATTGATGCTTCCATAACTTCATGTTTCAAAAAAATTTCAGTTGTAATTGTACTTCCTGTTATGGGTAATTTATTAATTATTAAATTTTTAATTCCTCCTATAAAACCAATTGGAACAGGTTTATTTTCTATTTTACAATAATATCCAACTCGTAGTGCTGCCGTTTGAGCCATATTTTCGATTAATCCAGGCATATTTAATACTCCATCTTTACAGAAAATATTTTCCGAATTAATAGATAATGACGAAACAGTTTTTACTTCGTCAGACTCAACCAAAGTATCAATCATTACAATTGGCTCACGTTGAGGAATGTATTGAAGGATTTGGGTGTCGTTTATAATCATTTTTTCAAAATTAAATTATTTAATCAAATATTCCCAAAGTGGTCCTTTTTTGTTTTTTGCTCGCATTTTCATCATAACATTTGTGAGGTCTTCGTCGGGGAAAACCCAGCGGCGACCTGTTGCTTTTGCCAGTTCTTTGAGATTTTGGAGATTTACATTTTTTGACATATAATATTTAGGTTCAAGTAAATCGTCTGTTTTTGAGATTATTCCTTCTTCAATTGCATATTTTTGCAGGCTAGTTCCAGGATAAATTCTCATTCCTACAAATGGAAAAAAAACTGAATGATTTATTTTTTTTGAATTTTCAAATGTTTCTCTTATTGTTTCATCGGTTTCGCCATAACCGCCAAGTATAAGGAAATGAGCAAAATCTATTTCTAACTTATTGCAAAGATTTGATTTTTCGATAATTTCGGAAACTGTAAAATGTTTTCCATATTTTTCGAGTGTTGTATCTGAAAACGATTCTGTTCCAAACTCAATGTGCGAAAGACCTGCTTTTTTAAGAACTTTTAATAAATCTTCAGGTAGGTTTTTTAATGTAAAATAAGCTCCCCATTTTATTTTTACTTTGCTACGGATTATTTTTTCGGCAAGTTCAAAATTGTAATCATTATTCAAATTAAAAACCGAATCGGTAAAGAACAAATAATCAATTCCTTTATCGAAATACAAAACTTTTAATGCATCTACAATTTTATCAGAATCGAGCATTCTCACATTTGTTCCTTCAATTAACGGATATGTACAATAAATACATTTATAGGGGCATCCTCGTTTTGTCTGAATGTTTAACATTCCGCTTTGTTTCCAGTAAAAATCAAGAAAATTGCTGTCGAAATTCAAATCTAAAGACTTTAAAAAGGTAATTTTTGCATTAAAAACTGTATTTCCTGCCTTTTTAAAAACTAATCCTTCGATTTTTGTGTAATCTGAGTTATTTTGAACAGAATCAATAAGTTGCTGTAAAGATTCTTCACCTTCGCCATAAATTCCGAAATCAGTACCTAATTCATTATAAAGTTTTTTGGGAAAT
>MENC01000165.1:1025-1167 GCA_001768155.1 Bacteroidetes bacterium GWA2_30_7 | reverse complement strand
TTGAATTTTGTTTTACAACATCAACAATTTTTTTGTAATGACTAATGAAACTTTCGTTGTTCAATGAGTTTACAGAATCGACATTACGCATAGAAATTCCGACAAAATCAGGCAAAAATTCATTTAATTCGTTTATTAACTG
>MENC01000165.1:0-890 GCA_001768155.1 Bacteroidetes bacterium GWA2_30_7 | reverse complement strand
TTTTAAATTCATTTTCAATGCATAATCTTCTGCACTTTTTGTTTTATGATACTCAATAAAATTATCAATATCACCAAAAAGTTCAATCACTTCACTTTTAAAAACATTAGTTGGAAAATTTCCTATAATAGCTGAATATGAACTATATTTCCAATCTTCTGGATTTTTTACATAATTATGGGAAACAGGATTTAGATGAATATATGTTATTGCATTTATCAGATAATCTTGTGTAGTTATTTGGATACGATTAAATTTAGGAATAAAAAGACTTCCTTTTCTTTCATACATTTTGTTGAAAGCTTTTGAATAAGACATAAAAAAACAACGGAACGATTCCGACAAGACATCCGATGTTTTTAAAACATCGGATGTCTTAGCATTGTTTAAAATGTCGGAACCTTCAATAATGTTTTTGTCTGATTTTATCTTTATCAAAAAATGAAAATGATTTGGTAATAAACAATATGCTAATGTATCTGCTAAAGGAGATATATAAGTTTGATATTGTTTTAAAAAGAATTTATAATTTACATCATTCCTAAATAGTAATTCATTTCCATTTGCTCTGTTATAAACATGGTAATATTTTTCTTGTTCTATTTTAGCTTTATAATTTTTCAATTACTTATTTTGTAGAAAGTTCCGAACTTTTTAAAAGTTCGGAACTTAAGGTCAATTTATTTTTAAATCATTTATTAAAATTGGTTTGCAATTTTCATAAACTTCCTCAAATATTAAGTCTGAGATTTTCGGATTTATTCCTAATTGCTTCGCAACTTCAAAAATATCTTTTTTTATTGGATTTCCTTGTCCGTTAATTGTTGTTGAATGATTATTGTTAAAACCATAACTTGGCGTTAAGTCATAAGCTGGTGAAAGTTTCCAAC
>MENC01000164.1:6549-10254 GCA_001768155.1 Bacteroidetes bacterium GWA2_30_7 | reverse complement strand
ATTAAGCTCAGTTTTAATATAAGGCTTAACACTTGCATTTGCCGATACTGTGGGTGATGTATATCCAAAAGTTTTATTCATTTCTTTATAATTAGTCCAACTGGAATTTTCATAAGTAATCCCTGCTTTATACGTTAATGATTGTGTAATACCAGTAGTAACCTGCGCATTAACATCTACATCACAACCTGCTTTAATATCCAAAACAGGTGTAATTACAACTGGTACAGTGCCAATCATTATAATAATCGGATTAAATGTAACTGAAGAAAGTAATTTTTCATAACTTCCATTAATTGCGGCTAAAGATATTTCTCCTGTTAAATCTAATTCTTCATCAATGTTGTATTCAATATTTATCTTATTAATTTTGAATCCATTAATGTCAATTTCGCCACTTATTGAAGGAGAAATTGAAAAGTCTCCGTTAAGTCTAATTTGGTCGCCAGTTGTGCTAAAATTCCCATCTTGGTCATAAACAATAACATTTATTGATTGATTAAGTTTTGTTTGTTTACTATTTTTTTCATTACTATAATTAATTGTAACGCCATCGCTCAAATAATTTATTTTTGGTGTGCTTTTTTCGGTGCTAATTAAAGCATTTGAAAATGTTGATTTACCTTTATTAATTGCATCGGTCAACGAAGCGTTTTCCGTTTTTATAATTACTTGTGTTCCATTTTGATTTATACTTGTTACTTTGCGTATATACCCTTCGCCAACAGATGATACAATAATATTCCCAACTTGTAGATTATAATCTGAATTCAAATCATTATTTACAGTGAATGAATTATTTGATGTATCAATATTAGTAACATTGTTAGACCAATCAGCATCAGAAATTACTTTAGTTGTAGAAGGAATAATTACATTTTGTTCGATAGGTTTTTCTTCTTCTTCTTTCTTTTTACAACTGAGTTCAAAAATTATAATACTACTAATTATTAGTACTATAAATAAAAATAGTAAGTTTTTAGTTTTCATAATATAACATATTTAGTTGTTAATATAATATTCAAATCCTTTGATAAAAATCAAATATAAAAATCTTAAAATCAATATGCAAGTATTTCATTTACATAGGTGTAAAAACTATGCGAAATTTCATATTTTTTTGGACATATAAATAATTCAAATCTGTTAATTCTCTTTTGTAAAATTATCATTCTTACTTGTTTCATAAAGTTTATAACTTTCGCTTTCGGCAGTTTTTTAAATCAAACTTACGCTTTCATATTTACTAAAGTAAGCGGAATATTGTTCAATGCCTTGAACTTTTTATATTAATAATTATGCAATTTGTATTGTTTCGTACAATATAAAATGATGCTTTAATGCAGAATCCAAAATAATATGCAATAGACTGATTGAATTATTATTTTCTTGTATTCTGTTTTTACATTTTTGGGTTACACCATTCGTTTTTTCTTCCGTTTTTATTTTCATTAATCATTACTTTATTTTCTGGTTATACCTTTAATAAAAAAAACAGCGTGGTCAAATTGCTACACTGTTGTTGAGGTCCGACCAAGAACCTATCTGACAAGTAAAGCAACGACCACGCTTTCACGTGGCGTTCTGCTTACTATTTTGTCAGATAATTGAAATTTGGTCGGTTTCAACAACAAAATTCGGCTAAACGCTAAATATTTTATTTTTTTACATCATTTTTACCTTTAGTTTATAAATTGAATTATCAAAAATACGATTATTAATTAATTTTCAAAAAATTAAGAATCATTTTTTTCTAACTTTTTAAAAGTCTATATTGCTGAAAAACAAATTCAATAAATAAATCTGATAAAATGCTTTTTTTATATATCCTAAATTCAAATAATTAATACAACTTTTTAGGATTCAGCTTTTTAGCAGTTGTTTCAATTTGCTTTACAAAGTGTTTTTCGGCTTCAGATAGTTCGTTTTTTGTAAGTTCCTTGTATTTTTCGTATTCGGAATAGGCTTTAATCAATGCTTGCTGATGGCTTATTGTTCCAGCATTTTGTAAAATATTATTGCCTGTCATTTTCAAAAAATCGTCCAAGCGTTCAATCCAATCTTTCATATACATTGGTTTGCGGTTGAGTGCTTGCAGTTCTGCCAACTCTAAATATGCTGTTACCATTCTGTTTAGCATATTTAACTCTTCTTCATTCAAATAGTTTTTGGCTATTTCAGTTTCATGTTTCGTGGGTTTGTTTCCTTTAAAATTAGTTAAACCCAAATTAGGTTTTTGGGCATCAATTCTTGTATAAATCACTTCCGCGGCTGTATGTCCGTGTGCTGCCCAGTGCATTTTATTCTGCACGGTTTGAAAAAACTCTAATGATATAGCCAATTTTGGGTCGTAATCAATACTTGTAGCATAAATATCTAAAACCTTTCGCCAAAAAACTTTTTCAGACGAACGAATATCACGAATACGAGCCAGTAATTCATCGAAATAATTGCCTCCACCCGCTTGTTTCAGCAATTCATCGTTCATCGTAAATCCTTTTACAATATATTCACGTAGCCTTGCTGTAGCCCATTGTCGAAACTTAGTTCCCTGATGACTCTTCACGCGATAACCGACTGAAATAATTACGTCTAAATTATAGTAATTAGTAGGTTTGGTAGAAAAATCGGAAATTCCGATTTTTCTCATAGATTGTTCGTTCTCAAGCTCTTGTTCCTCGTAAATATTTAGAATATGCTCATTTATTGTCGAACGAGATTTTTGAAAAAGTTCTGACATTTGGTCAATTGTCAGCCAAACAGTTTCATCCTCTAAACGTGTTTCAATTTTTGTATTTCCGTCTTCGGTTTGATATATTATTATGTTTGTGTTTTCCATTCTCAATAGTTTGTTATTTTTTTCATCTTGCATTTATTTAAAAGGGCTAAAGCCCTGAATTTGTATTTGTTAATCGAATCCACGACCTATACTTCGACTTCGCTCAGTAACCAAAGGACGTGGCAATTGAAATAGCTTATTTTCAAATTATTACAAAAATATAACGAACAATTGATTCTTACAGTTCAGTTTTATTTATTGTGGCAATAAACTTTTAAAGTTCTTTACCTGTTTCAATCAATCTTCTTTAACCCACTATCAGGCACATAAAGCCCGGCAACATTAGCCCCTATCATTGAAGCATTTAGCAAATAATCGCCTGCAACTTCAAGATTATTAATTTGTTCCTGATTAATAATGCTAATGTGCTTAATTTTGTTCAGGTTATTTCCTATTTCTTCTAAATCATTATCGGTTGTCCGCCAATTTAATTTATTGTGTTTGTTTAAGTTGTAAGGCAGTGAATATGCACGTAACGATTTATCGCCTATTGTATTGAAATAAAAATCGAAATACGACATTGTAAGTTCACGAAGGCTTTTATAAACAGGCTCACGAAAACGTAAAGTTGTAAAATTTGATTTTGCAATTGCTCCCCAAAAACCGTTAATTTTATAAAGTGCAATAACATGGTCATCATCGTTAAAAGCAAGCATGTCAAGTATTAACGGAGGAAAACCTAAATTTTCGAGACAAAAAGCTGCAAACATTGCACCTTCCATGCAATGAGCACGTTTGTTATTTAAAACATATTTTGGAGAACGTGTTTCGTATGTTGAGTTATATTCTGAATTGTCTAAAAATTCCTGAATTTTATATGGAGTATTAATTTTTTTTAATATTTCAATTTCTTTTATTGTCCAATT
>MENC01000164.1:1239-6529 GCA_001768155.1 Bacteroidetes bacterium GWA2_30_7 | reverse complement strand
CTTTGGTTGTTTTAAATCTGTGTATATTTTTAATTTTGACTGATTTAATCTGTGAATCTGTGGCATTATTTTGAATTTTAATGTTTTAACTGAAGTTTATTAAGCACATTTATACAAAAATCAATTTCTTCAAACGTATTAAATTTACTGAAAGAAAATCGGATAACTTGTTTATTGAGATTTATTTTCAAATAATTAATTACATGCGAACCTTTTAAAGCTCCTGAAGTACAGGCGCTTCCGCTTGATGCTGCAACTCCTTCCACATCAAGATTCATCAAAAGTATATCGTCGAATAAATTTTCGGGAAAAGCCACGCTTAAAACAGTGTATAAACCTTTATCCATGCTATCGCCAATATATTCAACACCAGCAAATTGTTCAGATAATTTATTGACCATATAAGATTTAAGAGAACGGATTTTTTTTTCGTCTTCTTCCATGTTTTTATGTGCAATTTCAAATGCTTTTGCTATAGCTGCAATTCCGGCAATATTTTCAGTTCCCCCACGCATACTTCGTTCCTGACCGCCGCCAATAATTAACGGGTTTATTTTAATCCGTTTTCCGTTAATGTAAATAAAACCAACTCCTTTTGGTGCATGAAATTTATGACCTGATGAACTTGCCATGTCAATATCAATTTTCTGTAAATCAATTTTATAATGACAAACTGATTGAACCATATCGGAATGAAAAATTGCATCATGTTCACGGCATAATTTACTTATTTCTTTTATTGGGAGAAGATTTGAAATTTCGTTGTTTGCATGCATTAACGTTACAAAAGAAGCAGGAAATTTTTTCAATAATTCTTCAAGGCTTTCGGGAATTACTCTGCCTTTTTCATCAAGTTTAACAAAATGAACTTTTGTTTTTCCCTGATTTTCATAATGTTCGAGTGTATGAAGAATTGCGTGATGTTCGATTGGAGAAGTAATTACATTTTCAATTTTTAAATCGTTAATTGCTCCGCTGATTGCCATATTATTTGCTTCAGTACCACCGGAAGTAAAAAATATTTCAGAAGGAGCAGCATTTAAAAAACCTGCAATTTGTTTTCTTGCATTTTCAATAATCACTTTCGATTGTCGTCCAAAATGATGAATTGATGATGGATTTCCGAAGTTTTCTTTTAACACATTACTCATCAATTCAATAACTTCGGGATAAATTGGAGTTGATGCGGTGTTGTCTAAATATACTCTCATTTTTTTATTTAGGATTTAGGAATTACGAATTACGATTTAGGAATTTTATACTAGGGTTTTTACTAAATTTATAATTTGGTGTGCAAAATCATTAGCTTTCTCAACACTTTTTGCTTCTGAATAAATTCTTATAATCGGCTCAGTATTAGACTTTCGTAAATGAACCCAACCATCTGGAAAATCAATTTTTACTCCATCAATATCGTTCACTTCATAAGATGAATATTTTTGTTTTACTTTTTTCAAAATATCATCAACGTTGATTCCTGCATTAAGCTCAATTTTATTTTTCGACATAAAATATTCGGGATACGATTTTCGCAATTCGGAGCAAGAAATTCCCTTTTCAGCAAGATGGGTTAAAAATAAGGCAACACCAACCAAAGCATCTCTGCCATAATGCGATTCGGGATAAATAATTCCGCCATTTCCTTCGCCTCCAATTACTGCATTTGTTTCCTTCATCATTGCCACAACATTAACTTCGCCAACTGCTGATGCTGAATATTTTCCACCATGTTTTTGGGTTACATCACGTAATGCTCTCGACGAAGATAAATTAGATACAGTATTTCCTTTTTTGTTTTTTAAAATATAATCGGAGCATGCGACAAGAGTGTATTCTTCGCCAAACATGCTACCATCTTCATTTACAATTGCAAGGCGGTCAACATCTGGGTCAACTACAATTCCTAAATCGGCATTTTTTTCTATAACAATTCTTGAAATTTCATGTAAATGTTCAGGAAGCGGTTCTGGATTATGAGGAAATTGACCGTTAGGAATACAATATAATTCGGTGATATTTTTTACGCCTAATGCTTTCAATAATTTTGGAATAACAAAACCTCCAACGGAATTTACTGCATCAACAACAATCTTAAAATCAGCATTTTCAATAATTGATTTTTTTACAAGTGGCAGATTCAGAACTTTTTGAATATGAATATCGGTATAATCCTTTTCAGATAATTTTCCTAAATCGTCAACCTGAGCATAATTAAAACTTTCTTTTTCAGCAAGATTCAGTACTTGTTTTCCCTCTGCATCATTAAGAAATTCGCCTTTTTCATTTAATAATTTCAGAGCATTCCATTGTTTGGGATTATGACTTGCAGTAAGAATTATTCCACCTTGTGCATTTTCCTCAGTTACAGCAATTTCGGTTGTTGGTGTAGTAGCCAAACCAATGTCGGTAACATCAATTCCAAGCCCTAATAATGTTCCTGTTACAATTTTATTTGCCATTTCGCCAGAAATTCTTGCATCTCTTCCAACGACAATTTTAACTTTTGAATTATTGTTTCTAAGCATAATCCATGTTCCAAAAGCAGATGTAAATTTTACAAGGTCTAATGGGCTAAGTCCTTCACCTGCTTTGCCTCCGATTGTGCCTCTTATTCCTGAAATTGATTTGATTAAAGTCATATAAAAATTTTTGACTAAGGTAATAAATTGTATTTTTAAAAAATGGATTAAGTAATAAAATTCAGTTTTAATAAATATTTTAAGGGATTTATTATGGATATAACAATGGTTTTTCTTCCCTAACGTTATCAATTATTCGATAGTAAATTTTCTTTTTATATTGATACTTTAGTACAATCTTCTGGTTAGAAAATTTTTCTGGAAAAAATTCTGTGCATGTGTCGTTTTTATTTATTGTTCTAATATTAACCTGAAAATAAATTGTATCGTTTTTGTCAAACTCCCCTTTTACAGAATTAATTTTAGAATAAACATTTGTTGGATAACAATTTGCACCAATTTTTACATTTTGAATTATTAAATTTTTGCTCGAATCATTTACTTTAAGTGTAAACTTATAATTCTTTCCACTTCCGGCAGTTGAAATTCCACCACCCCATTTTTGGCTTCCAACATAAAGAATATCAAAGTGTTGAATAAATAAAAATTGTAAATTACAAAATATTATTAAACAAATAAGTTTCATAAATAAAATATGAAAATGCAATATAGCTCAGATTGTTAATAAAATTATAAGAATCTTAAAAAATTCGTTCTATAATTTTTAAATAAATTTATTTTTTGATAACGATTTTAATTTAGTTAAATTTGCAACCTGAAAAAATGGTTCCGTAGCTCAGTTGGATAGAGCAACAGCCTTCTAAGCGGTTTCTTCCGCTTTTTTATTTTCACTCATTTACTTTATTTTTTCCTGAACTGCCCTTTAATAAACGCTTTAACTGTTTTTTATTAAAAACTAAAATGCAATTTAACGCAAAGTATTACATTTATTTACTATATTTGTTATGCAAATTGTTATGCAAATTACAAAAATATGGCAACATCTGTAAAACTTATTCTTGATGATAGGAGACCAAAAGAAGATGGTACTTTTCCTATCGTTATAAGGCTTACGCACAACCGTATAAGCCGGTTTATTCATACTGGTTATTCTGTTCTTCCTAATGGATGGGATGATTCCAGCAAATCAGTTATATCAAAAGGCATACCTATTAAAGAATTGAAAATAATTAATAGTCGAATCCGCCAAAAAGAATTAGCTGCTGCTGATACAATTCTTGATTTGGAAAAATTCGGTGAACTAGATAAACTTTCAGTTTCTGAAATAAAAGACAAAATTCTTAACAAAAACGCTAAAATAAGTTTTAGGGTTTTTACTGAAAAGATTATCAAAGAACTTACAATAGCTAAAAAATTTGGTAACGCTTCGGTTTATAAACAAGCTATTGATTTTATAGAACGTTACACAAATGGAAAAGATTACACATTTGACCAAATTACTTATCAACTCATTAAGCACTTGGAAGCACAACATCTTTCAAAAGGGAACTCATTGAACAGTCTTAGTTTTTATTTCAGAACTATAAGAGCCGTTTTTAACCGTGCAATTAAAGAGGGCATCGTAAAACGTGATTCATATCCTTTTATAAATTACTCAATTAAGCAAACAAAGACTGCTAAACGTGCAATTCATAAATCCGATATTGATAAAATAAGAGATATTAATTTAGAACCGAACACAAGCCTATGGCATGCTCGAAATTATTTTATGTTCAGTTTTTACAATATTGGTATGAACTTTATTGATATTGCCTACCTCAAAATGAGTAATATTATTGATGGTAGATTCCATTATGTACGTGCTAAAACTGGTAAATTCTATTCTGTCAAAATATCCGAACCTGCAAATAAAATTCTTTTATTCTATACTAATGGTAAAATGCCAAACGATTATGTATTTAACATTATCAAAGGCAAAACTCAAGAAGAACAACTTTTAACTTTTAAAAATGTTCGCAGGTCTTATACTAAATGGTTAAAAAAGTTAGCTAATCTTTGCGAAATAGAATCAAATCTCACTTCTTATGTTGCACGTCATTCATGGGCTACAATTGCAAAAGACTTAAATGTTCCTATTAGTGTAATTTCAGAAGGATTAGGTCATGAAGACATCAAAACCACTCAGATTTATCTTGATAGTTTTGATGAAGCTGTAATTGATAAAGCTAATTTATTAATTATTGGTTAGTTTCTTTTTCTTTTATTTGCTTTCTTTTGTATGTTTGTATAGCAAATCACTTAATTTATTGAATATACTTCCTAATAATTTCTTATCATTATGTTGGCTAAACCAATAAACAGTGCTATCAAAAAACATTTTAAAATTATATTTGAAAAAGCAAATGCTGAAGCAAAAAAAGATTTTTCTAATAATATTGATACTAAACTTAAAAACCTCGACCATTTTAATCAATTCAAATTGATTAGAGAAGAATTAGTAGGTCTAGAAGAAATCATAAAAAAAAACGAACATCCTTACTATATCAAAAACCATTCATCAGAGGAATGGTTATTGAATCAATTCGCAAGTAGAACATTTCTTTTAAATGTTAATGAATCCGAACAGCTAGGTAAATGTATTTATATTGGCGAATACAAGAGTTTAATTTCACAAGAAGAATTTCGTTTAAAAGATGGAATCCCTTTATACACTTATTCCGATTTTATTAGCGGTAAAATTAACCCTTATTTTTCAATCTTTGATTATGAGTATAACATCAGCGAAGTAGATTATTATAAAATCAGAGATT
>MENC01000164.1:0-1195 GCA_001768155.1 Bacteroidetes bacterium GWA2_30_7 | reverse complement strand
ATAAAATCAATTCTTTCAGAATTGTTTTTATTCCGCAACATAAATACAAATGTTTTTGATGATAATTTATTAGTTGAAAATTTTAAAATCTATAAATCTGATGAAATAAATTGGAAACACATTGTTCCATCATACATAAACCCATTAATTGAAAAAGTTGACCGGAAGGCTGATAATATTTTCAGCAATGAAGCAACATTATTTTTTTCAATTAATAAAGTTGCTTATTGGTTTGATTTAATTATTAAAGGGCAGCCAATCCAACAGCCAGTGAATGAAACAAACTGGACCGAATTATTCGATAAAGTAAAAAGAGATGCCAAAATTCAGGTAGAAACATTACTAAATGAAATCGACACTTATATTGACACACCTGGTATTTCACAAGATGTGATAAAAAAATATCTTATTGAAAAATTGGAAACCTATCGCCATAAATTCAATGATATTGAAAATAAATACTACTTCGCATTACTCTCTGATGAAAAAAAAGATTTACTAAAGAGAATGTTCATTACAAATTCATTTTTTGGTAATGACATTAAAGAAACGTCAGATTGGATTACAGAAGCAATTATTATTCATGAAATATCTTGGGCGATTGTCGGTGCTTATGGTGCTATTTTCAACACCCGTAAGATGGATTTTCCAGATAATAATGCTTCTCATATTGAAATAATGTTTCTAATGCATCAAATGGTATTAGACAAAGAACTAGATGCTGAATTATATAAGTGTATGCGTGATTTTTTTGAACATTTTCATTCTTATTCTTTGCCAATTGAAATTCACTTACAGAACCACAGGGTTTTTATGGCAGAGCTTTTTCGTAAATCACTCAACCGTTTGCAAACAATTTTAGATGACTCCGAGCCTTCAAATAAAATTCTATATCTATTCAGCAGGTTAAAGCAGCTTAAACAAAGAGAACTTGAATATAAGCAACAAGTTAATGATGCTCTTTTTGACACGAAAGAATTACATTATTCAAATTTGTTTAAAGAATTTTTAGAGATTGAAGCTGATTTTATCAATGAAATCAAAAATGTGCAAATATTCCCTGCTCTGCTAACCAATAATAAACTAGAACAATTAAGTCAGCCATCTTTCATTGATACACTTGTCAATTCTTCTGATTTACCATCAAAGCATACAAAAGAAATTCCTGTTGCTTACAAATATAAGAACTATGATA
>MENC01000163.1:10908-15358 GCA_001768155.1 Bacteroidetes bacterium GWA2_30_7 | reverse complement strand
TGGGTGAGATGAACATATAAAGAGTTCCTAAACTCCGAAGGAGTTGAATGTGAAAAATCTGAATATTCAACACTTTCAGTGTTGAAGAGGATATGGTATTGTTTCCCCCAATTTCATTGGGGGTTATTCACATTAAATCTCTTCGAGATTTTATAATTCTCTGAAATCAGTTTGAACTTACTAAATTAGTTCTGAATTTAGTTTAATTGAATAAGTTGCCCTGTTCCTGTATGCTGTTTAATATTAATACTATCGGGGTTTCCTGAATAAAAAATATTTCCATATCCAATATCATCAATTATTAGTATTCCATCAGAATAAATATAACTGTTAGCAGTTGATTTACTGGCAATTTGAGTGAAGTGACTTTTAAATTCAGTGCAGTAAATATTTCCAGAACCTACCGAACCTAAAAAATAATAATCGGTATTCCCGCTTATTTTAAAATCACCATTTCCAATGGGCCAAAATATGAAATTATGTGCTTTAACTTTTAGGTCTATTGTACCCACAGATTTAACATCTAAACGAAATTTATTCAAATATAAAGTGTCTTTTGAAAACAAATCGCATTCTCCTAAAATATAAAGACTATCAAGCTTTGTAAAATGTATATTTAAAGTTATTATGCTTTTTTTATAGCTTCTCGACCAGTTACATTTATTATTATTGCGGATAATTAATTCATTGTTAGCTATATTTGATGAAACTAAACCGATAATGTTTTCACCACCCACTAACTCTATTTTATTTATCGAATCTTGAATTAAGTAAACTTGAAAAGGGTCGTTTATTGTAATTATTTGAAAAGAACTTAAATTTCTATATTCAGTAGTATGTTTTCCTACACCTTTAAAACAATCAAAGCCGTTTTCTTTTCTACATGATACAAGAAAAATAAAAGAAAAAAAAAGTATATTTATAAAAATTTTAAAATTCATTATTTCAACGATGTAATATTTTAATTTTCAATAAGTTTTCCATTTCCAACAATAGTTTTAATATTAATACTTTTGGGTTTACCAGAGTAGTAAATATTTCCGTAACCAAGTTCTGTAACATTTAAAATGTTATCGGTATTAATATAACAATCGGCTGTTGACTTAGAAGTTATATCTATAAAATGACTTTTTAAATTATTACTGTAAACATTTCCCGAGCCTAACGAGCCTAGCAAGTAATAATTAGCTTTTCCAGAAATTGTAAAATCCCCATTACCAGTTTGCCACAAATAAAACTCTTTAGAATTAACCTTAATATTGAGTGAACCAATACCTCCAAAATCTAATCGAAAAACATCAGAATTTATTGTGTCTTTCGAAAAAACATCACATTCGCCATTAATATAAAGAATGTCAAGTTTTTTAAAATGAATATTTAAAGTTATTATACTGTTTTTATAGCTTCTTGCCCAATTACATTTATTAAAATTATTAATAATTAATTCATTGTCGTTTATTTCTGTTGAAACAGAATTGATTAAGTTTTCTCCACCTTCTAACTCGATTTTATTTATTGAATCCTGAATTAAGTAAACCTGAAAAGGGTCATTTATTGTAATTATTTTAAAATAGCTTAATTCTCTTTTTTCAGTTGTGTGTTTTCCTACTCCCTTAATACAATCGAAGCAGTTTTCTTTTCTACACGATGCGAGAAAAAAGACAATAAACAACAATAATAATAAGATTCTGAAATTCATTATAACAAAAGTATATTTTATTAGAGATTTGAAAGTTTTAATTTGAGTTTTTAATTTGTTTTTTGACAAAAAGTACTACAATTCATTATTATTATTTTATTTTTGTATTCAATAAATTTTTTAAATGATTAAAGTTGAATTATTATCAACCCTTGCTTTGAGAAATTATCTTAACATCAAAAAAAGAGATAATTAGTATCAATTTTAATAAATTTACGATGTTAGATGTACGATCGTAAATCCCAAATCCCAAATCCCAAATCCCAAATCCTAAATCTTAAATCCCAAATTATGAAATATAAATTAGGAATTGATGTCGGCGGAACTTTCACAGATTTTTTTCTGATTGGCGAAGATGGCTCATCATTAATTCATAAAACACTCTCTACTCCACATGATTCATCTGTTGGCTTTATAACAGGAATAAAAGAAATAGCTCAAAAATTAAATCTTGAGTTAAATTCATTTATAAATGATATAGATACTATTGTACATGGAACTACTGTTGCAACTAATGCTTTATTAACAATGAACGGAGCAAAAACTGCTTTAGTTACTACAAAAGGTTTCAGAGATGCACTTGAAATGCGTCGGGGAATCCGCGAAGAACGATATAATAATCACTACCAGAATGTTAAACCTTTGGTTCCAAGATATCTTCGATTTACTATTGATGAAAGAATTGATGCCACCGGAAACTCCCTAATTCCAGTAAAAACAGCAGAACTTGACACAATAATTGAACAAATTAAAAAAGAAGAAGTAAAAGCAATTGCTATCTGTTTAATGAATTCATATCTTAATACTGAACATGAGAAAATTACTACTAAATATTTAAGAGATGCTTTGCCGGATTTATTCATTTCAGGTTCTTACGAAGTCCTTCCGTCTGTTCGGTTTTACGAAAGAGTAAGCACAACCTGTATTAATGCTTATATTGGAGTAGTAATAGATAAATACTTAAAATCTTTACTCGGCAAATTACAAGATATTAATTTCACAGGAAAACTGATGATAATGCAGTCGAATGGTGGAGTTGTTACTCCTGATGTGGCTCGAAAAATTGCAGCCGTTACCGTTCTTTCCGGACCAGCAGCAGCTCCAATTGCAGGGGCATATTATGCTGAACTTCTGGGCTTCGACAATTGTATAACAATGGACATGGGCGGAACAAGTTTCGACGCATCGCTGGTTGTAAACCGTAAGTGTGTAACCAGCACCGAAGGCAATATCGACAGACACAGAATTGCATTACCAACTTTAGACATTATAACTATTGGAGCCGGTGGAGGAAGTATTGGTTGGATTGATAAAGGAGGATTACTTCAAATGGGACCAAAAAGTGCCGGCTCATTACCCGGTCCTATTTCATATAACAGAGATGGAGTTGAGCCTGCCTGTACTGATGCCGATTTAATTTTAGGTTATCTTGACCCTGATTTTTTTGCCGGGGGTAAATACATTTTGAATAAAGAAAAAGCTATTGAATTAACAAAAAACACTCTTGGAAAATCGCTTAATCTTGATGCTATTAAAACTGCCGCAGGTATGTATCGGGTAATAAACATGAACATGGCTCAGGGAGTTCGTCAGGTGTCGGTTGAAAGAGGCTACGACCCAAGAGAATTTTTAATGATTTGTGCAGGTGGAGCAGGTTCAATTCACGCTGGTGAAATATGTAGAGAATTAGAAATTCCAATGTTTGTTGTTCCTGATGTTGCTTCAATTTTTTGTGCTGCAGGAATGCTTCTTGGCGACCTCAAGCATGATTATGTGCGTTCATACATGACTCGTTTTTCTAAAATTGAAAAGAATAAATTCCTTGCTTTTTACGATGATATGAAATCGGAAGCTGTTTTAACTTTAACCGAAGAGGGAATTTCAAAAGAAAAAATAGAGTATTATCCTTCACTCGATTTGCGTTATATAGGACAGTTTCATGAAGTTCCACTCGAAGTTTCAATGAAAGATATTAATGATTTTAATACAACTTCAATTATTGGAGCTTTTCATAAAGAACACAACCGAAAATATGGTTATGAACTCAAAAATGAAGGAACAGAACTAGAGGTAATCAATGTGAGATTAAGGGCTGTTGGTGTTACCGAAAAACCTCAATCACTTTCAGGTGCTAAAGAAAAAGGAGCCGAAACTCTTCAACAAGCTTTAAAAGGCTACAGACCAGCTTATATTCCTGAAACTGATTCTATGCAGAAAGTGCCGGTTTATGATGGCGATATTCTTATTAATAATTTTAAAATTGAAGGACCTGCTCTGATAGAGCAAATAAATACTACAATTTTTATTGGAGATTCTTACAATTGCGAAACAGGTATTGGAGGAGCGTTTATTGTTTATAATAAATATCTTATGCCAAACGGATTTAAGATTTAAAATTTAAGATTTAAGAAGTTTGTATGGTGCGGAATTGAAAGAGAAGGACTCGTAATTGAAAGAGAAGGGTGCGGTATTGAATCTGTGAAGTAGAAAATTGAATAGGTGTGACAATGAGATTAAGAATTTAGAATTACGGCGGATTACAAATCCTTATAATAATGACTTCGGGATTACAAATCCCGAAGAGCGACGAGTGAAGGCAGTCAAAAATTAAAAATATGCGTAAAATCAGTAAATAACTAATAAAGAAAAATAATGTCTGAAATTAAAATAGATAACATCCTCCTTTCCATTTTTCAAAGAGCATTTCGTTCTATAACCGACGAAATGAGCATTTCGCTTACAAAAACTACC
>MENC01000163.1:10328-10896 GCA_001768155.1 Bacteroidetes bacterium GWA2_30_7 | reverse complement strand
ATTAAGCAATATGGTAAAAATATTTTCCCGGGCGATGTAATTATTCATAACGATGTATTTTCGATGGGAAATCAGAATAACGATGTCGCTATTTTTAAACCCATTTTTTGTAATGACGTTTTGGTAGGTTGGTCGGCTGCTAAAGGGCATCAGGCTGATATTGGTGGTGCTGTTCAGGGAGGATACAACCCAAATGCAACCGAAGTTTGGCAGGAAGCTTTGCGTATTCCGGCAGTTAAAATTTATGAAAAAGGCGTATTAAGGCAGGATGTCTGGAATTTGATATTTGCTAATATCCGTTTAACAATGGTTCAGGAAGATATTAAAGCACAGATTGGTGCATGCAGCCTTGGTGAACGTCGTTTAAATGCATTGATTTCAAAATACGGAATTGAATGTTTTGAAGCTCACAAACAAGAACTTTTCAGAAGTACCGAAAAAATGATGCGTTCAGAAATAGCTAATGTTCCAAATGGAACTTATTTTGGAAGCAGCAAAGTTTATTACGATGGCAAACATTTGGGTTCTGAATTTGAAATTAAAGCAAAAATTATTGTCGAAAACGAAA
>MENC01000163.1:9858-10276 GCA_001768155.1 Bacteroidetes bacterium GWA2_30_7 | reverse complement strand
AATGCTTCATATCCAAAAGCAACTACTTTCGGAAATCATTTATGCCCTCAGATTGCCGATTCCATTTTTAAAGCACTTGGACCGGCAATGCCTAATAGAGTTACTGCCGGTTGGAATCATTTGTTATGTTCACTCTTTACAGGAAAACACCCAAAAACCGGTGAAAAATATGTTGATATTTGTTTTATGGGATTAAAAGGCGGTTCGGGTGCTTTGCAGGGCGATGACGGTTATGACCATATAGGAATGATAGATGCTTCGGGCGGACTTCTTGACCAGGATTATGAAATGTACGAACAACAAACACCTCATCAGATTCTCAAACACGAATTTCTTACCGATTCTGGCGGAGTTGGAAAATGGCGAGGTGGATTAGGTGTTGAAACTATAATTAAAATGGGTGGTGACAATGCAACAA
>MENC01000163.1:5467-9813 GCA_001768155.1 Bacteroidetes bacterium GWA2_30_7 | reverse complement strand
GGAACTGTTTACAAACAAATTGCAGGTGGTGGAGGAGGCTTCGGTAATCCTAAAGAAAGAGATTTAGCTTCTGTTCAGTACGATGTTCAGAATGAAATTGTATCAAAATATCAATCTGTTAATGAATATGGAGTTGTGTTTAAAAAAGATAGTTTTGAAATTGATATTAATGAAACAAACAAACTACGAACAGTAAAACAATAAAAAATAAACACTTTAATAATGTCTGATTTAAATAAACACGAATTTATACTTCCTGATGGTTGGCTTTCACCTAAAGGATATTCAAATGGAATTCTTGCTCAAAAAGGTCGTACTCTTTATCTTGGTGGTCAAGTGGGTTGGGATTCAAATGAAAAATTTAATAGCGAAAAATTAATTCCGCAATTTGAACAAGCCTTAAAAAACATTATAGCTGTTGTAACAAAAGCAGGTGGAAAACCCGAACACATTGTTAAAATGACTTGTTTTTGCAAAGACCGTAACCAATATCTCGAATCAAGAAAAGATTTAGGGAAAATCTGGAAAGAAATTATGGGAAATCATTACCCATGCATGAGCATGATATTCGTTGTTGATTTATTAGACCATCCGGCATTAATTGAGATTGAGGCAACGGCTGTAATTCCAGATTAAAAAAAATGAAATAAAATGAACTTCGAACTATCTGAAATACAAATCCAAATTCAACAAACTTTCAAAGATTTTGTTGCTCTACGAGTAATGCCAAATGCACAAGCAATTGACGAGAATCACGAATTTCCCAGAGAATTATTTATTGAAGTGGGCGACTTAGGCTTTTTTGGAATGAGATATCCCGAAGAAGCCGGAGGAACCAACATGGACATCGTTTCATATATTTTAGCCGTAATTGAACTTTCTCGCGGTTCTCTTTCGTTGGCAGTTGCTTGTACCATGCAGTCGTTAATGGCAACATATTTTCTGTATCGCTTAGGCGATGATGAGGTTAAATCTTATTTCAGTGAGGCATTAATTGGGAATAAAATTGGTGGAATTTGCATGACCGAACCTAATGCCGGTAGCGATTTATTTGGAATCCAATCTAAAGTACAAGTTCTTGATGATGGATTTATTCTTGAAGGTCAGAAAACTTGGGTAACATCTGCTCCAGTAGCTGATTTCTTTACAGTTTTAGCAAAAACCGACAAAGCCGAAGGTCTTTCAATTTTCTTTGTTCCTGCTAAATTAGAAGGAGTAAAAATTGGCAAAACTATCGAAAAACTTGGAGCAAGAGGTTCTGTAACGAGCGAAGTTTATTTTGATAACGTAAAACTTCCCAAAAATTATCTTCTTGGAAGTCTGGGTGATGGAACAAAATATCTGACCGAAATTCTCGCAGAAATAAGAATAATGACCGCAGCTCTTTCTATTGGTGTTGCAACCGCAGCCTTTGAAGATGCCCTGAAATATGCAAAAGAAAGAAAACAATTCGGTCAACCAATTTATAAATTTCAGGCAATAAAAATGAAATTTGCAGAAATGGCTGTACAACTCGAAACAGCAAAATTATATACACTATACGCAGCCACATTGAGCGACCAAAAAAAATCAAGAGGCAAAGAAGCAATGATTGCAAAATTGTATGCTTCCGAATGTGCCAACTCAATTTGCGATAATGCTTCAAGAGTTTTAGCATCTTATGGATATGCAAATGATTATCCCCTACAACGTTATTTAAGAGATGCCCGTTTTACTTTAATTGGTGGAGGAACATCAGAAATATTAAAAATTAACATTGCAAAAGAGTTGGAGTAAAGAAGATAGATGGTTAAATTGCTAAATTGTTACAAAGTTTAAGTCCCAGAGGGATGAAATTATGGTAGAAAACAAACAAACACGTTCATCAAAAGTCCCGTATGGACGAAATTATGGTAGCGAAATTATTAAGAAAAGGATAGAATTTAGAAATGTAAAATAATCAATATTCAATAATCAATATTCAATAATAAGAATGAGTAATATAATAAAATACGGAGTAGCATTTCCACATTTCAGGATTGCAGATAATATTCTACATCCAAGATTAGGAAGAAAAGGCAAACATGCTGTATGCTATACTGATGAAGACATCATTACACTGGCTTATCAGGCATGTAGTAATTTAAAAATTGTTGAAAATATTGATGCAATATTATTTGCAACTACAACTCCGGTTTTCAGCGATAGATACCATGCTTCTTTTCTTGCAGATTTATTAGGATTACCAAATGGTATTTTTGCAATTGATTTGGGAACAACTCCAAGAGCCGGTACCGATGCTTTAATATTAGCCGATAAGTTAATTAAAAGCGGTGTACATAAAAATGTATTGGTAATTGCTGTAAATGTAAATTTTCCCCCTATAGGTAACGAAATATCAACATCTTTCGGGCATGGTGCTGTTGCGTTAATAGTTTCAAATGAAAAAGGATTAGCAGAAATAACCGACTCTCAATCTTTTTCATCAGCTATTGCCGAAGAGTTCATTTATAAAGGAGAAGATGTTCAGTATGATGCACGATTTGCCAGAACCGCAGGTTTCGTTACAAACATTGGATTAGCATTGAAAAAAAACAATATTAATCCAACATCTGTTAATAATCTTATTGTAAATTCTCTCTATGCAAAATTAGCATTCGGACAATTTAAAAAATCTGGTTTTGATATCGAAAAACAGTTATCAAAAGATACTGTAACTCCTGATTTTGGTCATACCGGAGCATGTCACGGATTGTTATTATTGATTAATGCAATCGAAAGCCAATCAGGTTCAACTGTTCTTTTTGATTATTTTAATGGAACTAATGTAATAAGTTTATCATCACAAGCAGTAATTGCTTATCCTGTTTTGAAAAACGTTCATGCTACATTTTTAGATTCATATCAAGATTATTTACAACTAAGAAAACAGGGAAATTTCGAAAGCAAATCATATCATTCTCACGAAATGTTTTCTTCTGAAATGCTACAGGAACGCGAAAAAGACAATCTGGTTTACCTCAAAGGATTTGAATGTGTTAGTTGTGGCACTGTTTATTTTATGAAAGCTGCACGTTGTAATTCTTGTCATAAAACTGAATTTAAAACAAAACAACTTTCAAAAACCGGAACGGTATTTACAATTACAAGCGAACATTATTTTCCGGCTTCATTTTCTCCTACAAATATGGTTGTTGTTGACCTTGATGGTGGTGGTAGAATAACAGTTCAACAAACTGATGATATGTTTCAAAATGAAAACACAATATTAAAAATTGGAGATAAAGTTAGTCTGGTTTATCGAAAAATGATGGAAAACGATAAAAAACCTAATTACTTCTGGAAATGTAAAAAATTATGAGTAAAAAAAGAAATATAGCCATTATTGGCATAGGCATGACCAAATTCGGCGAACTTTTTAACCAAAGTTACGACGATTTGGTAAGAGAAGCAGCTTCAATTGCCGTTAAAGATGCAGGAATAAGCATAGATGAAATTCAGGCAGCATGGCTATCAACTGCTTTCCCCGAAATTGGAGTATTCAAAGGTCGTAGCGGAATGGATTTGTGCGAACCATTAAATATGTATGGAATTCCAGTTACAAGAGTTTCAAATTTTTGTGCTTCAGGAGCAGATGCAATAAGAAATGCAGCTAATGCACTAAATGCCGGAGAATGTGATATTGCAATGGCTTTAGGTGTCGAAAAATTACGCGACCGTACACCACAGGACAGCATAGTTAAAATGATGGTTGAGTTAACACATCCTTTTTATCAGAAAGGTTTTACTGCAGCCGGAACTTTTGCAGTTTATGCCAACAGAATTATGCATGAATATGGTGTTACCAAAGAAGATATTGCAAACATTTCTGTTAAAAATCACTATCATGGAACATTAAACGACAAAGCACATCATAGAGTTGCATGTACTTTAGAGCAGGTACTTTCTTCACCTATGGTAGCCAATCCATTAACTGTTATGGACAGTTGCCCTACTACCGACGGTGCAGCCTGTGTAATTATGGTAAGAGCAGCCGATGTTGATAAAACAAAACACAAACCAGTTTATATTGATGGAATTGGTTTATCAGTTTCTACAGGTTGGGATTTGCCTTTTTTTGACCCTAAATACGATTTTCTTTCTTTTAAAGCCACACAAGATGCAGCAAAAATGGCTTATAAACAAGCTGGAATTATTAATCCTATTGATGAATTAGATTTAGTAGAAGTTCACGATTGTTTTTCAATAGTTGAACTTTTGACTTATGAAGATCTTGGATTGTGCAAACAAGGCGAAGCGAAAGATTTGATAAGAGGAAAAGCTACACAATTAGGTGGTCAGATTCCTGTAAATGTTAGCGGCGGTTT
>MENC01000163.1:0-5458 GCA_001768155.1 Bacteroidetes bacterium GWA2_30_7 | reverse complement strand
CACACAATATTGGCGGACCTGGAGCAATTGCTTCGGTAATCGTATTAAATAGTGAAAATTAAGTATATTGTTAAATGGTTACATGGTTAAATTGTTACTGAGTTTAAGTCCCAGAGGGACGAAATTATGGTAGAAAACAAACAAACACGTTCATCAAAAGTCCCGTAGGGACGAAATTATTAAGAAAAGGATAGAAGTTAGAAATGTAAAATATTCAATAATCAATTGAAAATAAACAATAATCAATAATATTTTCTCTGAGGTTCTCAGCGAAAAATCTCAGCGAACTCAGCGGTAAAAAAATGTAATTCAATAATCAATAGAAAATAATTCAACAATGAAAATACTATTATCAAAACCCGGACTTGATGGACACGATGTAGGAGTAAAAGTACTCGCACATGCATTAAAAGATGCAGGATTCGAAATTGTTTACACAGGACTTAGAAAGTCGCCCGAAGAAATTGTAAAAATGGCTATTGATAATAAAGTTGATGTTATTGGACTTTCAATTTTATCTGGAACCCATACAATTATTACACAAAAAGTAAAAGACGTAATGACTGCAAACAAATTACAAATTCCTTGGATTGTTGGCGGAAACATTCCAGCACAAGATGTCGAACCACTTATGAAACTTGGACCCAACGCTGTTTTTGCTACAGGTACAAAAATAGACGATGTGGTTTCTTATTTTAAAGAGTTGAAAGAAAAAATAATCAATAAGCAATAATCAATAGACAATAATCAATATGGAAAAGCCCATCTTTCTCGAATCAGGCATTCAAGTCGAACCACTTTATACAAAAAGTGATGTTAACTCCGAAATCGAAAACGAACTACCCGGTAAATACCCCTTTACACGTGGAATACACCCCCTTATGTATCGTAAAAGTCCCTTTACAATTCGCCAGTATGCTGGATTCGCAACACCCGAAGAAACCAACGAACGCTTTCATTTCTTGCTTAAAAACGGACAATCAGGCTTAAATGTAGCCTTTGATTTGCCCACACAATGCGGCCTTGATTCTGACGACCCACGTGCCTTTGGCGAAATAGGTCGTGTCGGAATGACAATTGATACCCTCGAAGATTTTGAAATTGCCTTTAAAAATATCGACCTCAATAAAATTACTGTTTCAATGACCATTAATGGTTCAGCAATAGTATTAATAGCAATGTATATTGCCTTAGCCGAAAAATGGAATTACGACATTAAAAACCTTCGCGGAACAGCACAAAACGATATTCTAAAAGAATTTATTGGACGAGGAACATGGATATTTCCTGTCCCACAATCTGTAAAATTAGTTATTGACACTATTGAATATTGTGCTAAAAACATTCCCAAATACAGTCCCGTAAGCGTTTGCGGCTATCACATCCGAGAAAGTGGAGCAAACCCAATACAAGAAATGGCTTATGCTTTTTGTATTGCCAAAGCTTACACCGATGGAGCACTTCAAAGAGGAATCGATATAGATGAATTTGCTTCACGACTATCATTTAATTTCGATATTTATGGAAACCTATTCGAACAAATAGCAAAATTCAGAGGAGGACGCCGATTGTGGGCAAAAATTATTCGTGAAGAATATCACGCTAAAAACGATAATTCATGCTGGATGAGAATGATTGCCGGTGGAGGCGGTGGAGGATTAACCAAAGAGCAACCCGAAAATAATATTATCAGAAGTGCATATTACGCTCTTATAAGTGCACTTTCGGGAACACAAACAATGGCACTTTGCAGCTACGACGAAGCATATACAATACCCACCGAAAAAGCAGCCGAAATATCACTCCGTACAATGCAAATACTTATACACGAAATGGGAATATGCGATACAGTTGACCCACTTGGTGGCTCATATTATATAGAATCCCTAACCGACACATTCGAAAAAGAAATAAAACAAGAAATGAAAAAAGTTGCCCAGTGGGGAGGAATTATAAATGCCGTAGCAACCGGCAAAATTCAGGAATCCGTTTCAAAACAAGCATACATACGAGAAATCGCAATTCAACGAGGCGAAGTAGATAAAGTTGGTTTAAATATTTATACAAAACAAGAAGAAACTAAATCGGTTGACTTCCACCCTTACAACGAAGAAGCAGCAAACAAACAAATTAATAAATTAAAGGCTATCAAGCAAAAAAGAAATAATGCTCAAGTTGCCGAATTGCTTAAAGTTGTTAAAAACGATGCTCAAAACAACTTAAATCTTATGCCCTCAATCATTGCAGCAGTTAAAGAATATGCCACTGTAGGCGAAATAATTCAAGTATTAAAAGACGTTTATGGAGAATACAAAGAACCAATTTTCTTTTAACACCTTGAAGCGTGGTTTTTAACACCTTGAAGCGTGGCGATAGCCACCTTCAAGCGTGTTTTCTATAATCAATGAAACAATATAACAGTTTAACACATAACACTAAACACAAAACATAAAATGACTAATCAATGGAACAATAAGCAATTGGCAATAGGCAATTGGCAACCAGCAACCAGCAACTTCAAACCTCAAACTTCAAACTTCAAACCTCAAACCTCAAACCCTAAATCCTTATGACCATACTAAGTCTCGAACAAGCCCTTGCTCTTCCGTATGCTACCCAGCGTTTTGTACAATTAGGTTGGCGAGTTATCAGAATAGAATCACCAAAAGAAGAAAATTCAAAAAGTGGCGACCCTAACAGATACATTGGTGAAGATACAGGCTTCGACGATTTACATTCATATTACATTCCCCCCAACATTGGCAAAGAAGCAATAACTTTAAATTTAAAATTGAAAGAAGGTCAGGATTTATTAAAAAAGTTAATTTGTGAATTAGATGTTGATGTATTCCTATGCAATACCCTACCATTACGATATAAACAATTAGGCATTGATTACGAAACTTTAAAAGAAGCAAAACCCGATTTAATATGGTGTGGTATTTCTGCAATGGGTCCCGATTATCCCGACCGTGCAGGATACGACCCCGCAATGCAGGCAATGCTCGGATATATGTATCTTACTGGCGAACCCACTCGCGACCCAATGCTTTGTGGCTTACCCTTAATTGACCTAAAAGCCGGAGACGAAGCCTTCACACAAGTATTAATTGCTATGCTTGAAAAAAACACCTTCAAGCGTCTGAGGAACGAAGACCTTGAAGCGTGTATTAACCAAAACCCGGAAGAGTGTTTTAACGGCAAAAAAATAGACATTTCAATGGCACAATGTGCAGCATCATGGTTAATAACTGCACTTCCACAATTACAATTTGTAAAAAACGAAGCCGATGTTTTTACCCGCAGTGGCAACGAACACCGAAGTTTCATACCATGCAATTGTTACCCTACAAACGATGGACATGTTTACCTTGCAATAGGCAACGATTCGCAATGGGATAAATTAACCAAAATACAAGGCTTCGCACATCTTCAAAAAGTTGAAAGAACTACTAATCAGGGACGCAATAATGATAAAGACAAAATATATGAAGAAATTCGGACAGGATTAAAGAATTATACAACCTCTGAGTTTGTAGAAATATGCTCAAAACTTGGATTAGCAGTATCACCTGTAAATTCAACTTCAGATGTTGCAAAGCTAGATTTTGTAAAACAAAATATGCTGAAAACTAATCTACCGTCAGGTAAACAAGTTTCATTATTTCCTGTACCTGTAAGTACTTCTTATTTACAAGAAAAAAAATTCACCTTATCTTGTGCCCCACGACTTGGCGAACATAACGAAAAAATATATTCCGAAGCAGGTTTAAGCAATGCTGAAATCAATACTTTAATAAAAAATAAAATCATTTAATAAACAATAATCAATAAGCAATTGGCAATCGTAAATCATAAATCCTAAATCCTAAATAATAATATGGCTGATTTCAGAAAAATAGTTACCGCTTCCTCAAACACTAAATTAATTTTAGACGGAAACACAGCATTTGCATTAGGCTGTATTCATGCAGGATATCACGCAGCAACAGGCTACCCCGGAACTCCAAGTACCGAAGTAATTGACAAATGCTTTGCAGTAGTTCAAGACAAAATCAAAGTAGGATGGTCAGTTAACGAAGCAGTAGCTGTATCTGTAGCCCTTGGTCATTCCATTGCCGGACACGATACTTTGGTTACAATGAAAACACCCGGACTTTTTCAGGCAGGTGATGCTATTACAACTTCTGCTTTTTTTTCAACTAATTCTGGAGCATTGGTGATTTATATTGCAACTGATTATGTCCCATCAAGCACCCAACATGTTATTGATGTAAGATTTTTTTGTGCCTCAACCCGACTCCCTGTTTTAGAACCACGCAATCATCAGGAAATGTATGATATTGCAAGAATAGCATCTGATATGAGCAAACAATTCAAAACTCCGGTTGTAGTATTGGTTTCAGGTATTTTAGCACATTCCGAAGCAATAATAACTACAAAAGAATCACGAATTGTAGAACCCCATGCACTGCACGATAACTTAAAAGACTGGATGCTATTACCCGGTGTAGCCCGAAATAATTACAATTATGCAACACAAGTAAGAATACCCGGCATAAAAACATGGAGCGAAACGTCAGACCTTGTTACTTCATATTATGGAAAAGACGATTGGGGAATTATAGTAAATGGCGAATGTGAGATTACCGTAAAAGAAGCATTAAAAATCACCGGAAAAAATCCTTCAATACTTTCTTTAGCTATCACTTATCCTATTCCCGAACAACGAATAAAGGAATTTGCCGGCAAAATTAAAGGAAAATTATTTATTATCGAAGATGGTGAGAAATTTTTAGAAGAAAAGATTCGCCTGCTCGGTGTTAATTTAATAGGAAAAGAAGAATATAGTACTATCACAAATTGGACTCCCGAAGATGTTCTTATGTTTTTATCATCAAACATGGTTATTGAATATAAAAATGAAAAGAAAGAAATCCGTTTAAAACCAATTGTTAGACCTCCTGCAATATGCCCGGGTTGTCAGTACAGAGCATTTGCTTTAACAGTTAATAAACTGAAGAAGAAGAAAAAACTCTATGCCTCATTCGGTGATATTGGTTGTTCAACCTTATTATTTTTTCTCAATGCAATTGATACAGTTTCGTGTATGGGTGCATCTGATGCAATGCGACAAGGTTTTGTAATATCAAGACCTGAAATGGCACATAAAGTAATAAGTGTAATTGGCGATTCCACCGAATGTCATTCAGGACTTGATGCAACCCGAAATTCAGTTTTTAGAAATGTTCCAGGTGTAAAAGTAATATTAGACAATTATATTACAGCAATGACTGGTGGTCAGGTTGCGCCAAGTTCTCAGGTTAATCTCGAAGGTCGTCCACACCGTTTCAGTCTGAAAAAAGCAGTGGAAGCCGAAGGAGGCAGAACCATTGTTGTCGATTCATATAATCTTAAAGAAGTTGAAACCGAATTGCTCAAATCGCTCGAATTAGCC
>MENC01000162.1:6805-11138 GCA_001768155.1 Bacteroidetes bacterium GWA2_30_7 | reverse complement strand
CCAATCCCCGGAACTTTAACCTGTAGTTATGCAAACGGTAATAATACTTACGGCGACCTTGTCAAAGCAAATTATTTTGATGCTTCAAGTTCAGCAGGATATACCGATATTGACGGAGTTTTAATTGATTTCTGTTTTGCAACAAATACTACAACTACAGGAACAGCAACAGTTGCAATCTGGGATAACAGCGGTACTGGTGGAGAACCAGGTTCAGCACCAATAGCAACAGCAACAATCAATGTAAGTGATGTAATTACAGATATTACAAACTCACAAAGCACTTATGTTCAGTTCAGCAGCCCTGTTACAATACCTGGAGCATTTTATGCCGGAGTAATATTACCGACAACCGCAGGAGATTCTTTAATAATCACTTCAAACAGCGATGGCGATACAAACCCCGGAACAGCATGGGAATTATGGTCAGACGGAACAAGTTGGTACGATATTGCAAGTTCTTGGGGAGTTAACGAAGCTCTTGCTGTTTATCCAATATTAAGCACAACTCCTTGTACAATGTGGGTTTATGCTAATTCTACAGATATTAGCTGTAATGCTGCTAATGATGGAACAGCAAGCGTTGATGTTTATAATGGTACAAGTCCATATACCTACAACTGGTCAAATGGAGGAACAACATCTTCATTAAGTTCGCTTTCAGCAGGTACTTACGATGTAACTGTTACAGATGATAATGGTTGTACAGATTCTGGTTCAGCAACAGTAAGTGAACCTTCAGCAATATCATTAAGTTTTGTTGTTACAGACGAAACAGTTGCAGGAAATGACGGAGCAGTTGATTTAACTGTAACAGGTGGTACTCCGGTATTTTCTTTCATCTGGAGTAATGGTGAAACTACCGAAGATATAAGCGGTTTAATTGCAGGCACTTATGATGTAACTGCAACAGATGCAAACGGTTGTTCAGCAATTGGCTCTGCGGTTGTTAACACAAGCGGAACAGTTATAACAGTTGACACCTTGAATTACCCAATACCTGGAACTCCATCATGTACCGAAATAAACGGCAATAACAGTTATGGCGATTTAGCTAAAGCAAATTACTTTGATGCAGCAAGTTATACAGGCTTTACCAAAATAGAAGGATTATTAATTGACTTCTGTTTTGCTACAGGTTCAGGAAACGGCGAAGTTGCAATTTGGGATAACAGTGGTACAAGCGGCAATCCCGGAAACAGTCCGATAGTATCAGCTACAATTGATATATCTACAGTTTTAACCGACATAGGAAACGGTCAAAGTACTTATGTTCAATTTGCACAACCGATAGTAATACCAGGACCATTCTATGCAGGTGTTATTTTACCAACTGTAGCAGGAGATACATTGTTTATTCTTTCAAACAGTAACGGTGATACAAACCCCGGAATAGCATGGGAACAATGGAGTGATGCAAACTGGTACACTGTTGCTGGAAGTTGGGGAGTTAACGAAGCACTGGCTGTTTATCCTGTTGTTAACGACGAACCTGTTTATTCGTTACAACTTACTGACAGCAAGGATGTAATAGTTGTATATCCAAATCCTGTAAATGCAATTTTGAATATTAAATCGAATAACAATATTAATCAGGCAGTTTTAACCAATATGCTTGGCGAAGTATTTATAAACAATGATGCAAACAGTAATTTTGTAAAAATAGAAACATCTCATTTACCAAAGGGAATTTATTTGTTACAGGTTAAAACTGAAAATGGAATAAAGGGATATAAGATACAGATTACCCGATAAAACTCTTAAAAAGGCTGGCATGTTTGTCAGCCTTTTTTTGTTTGAGAGTTTTATAACTGTAACACGGTTTTGAACCGTGCTACAGTTTGTTGTTTGACCTTATATTAAACCTGACAGATTTTGAAAACCTGTCAGGTTTCAAAGGATAATTACTGCAAAACAATTCTCCTATTATAAGTATTCACCCCATCAGATATTTTAACAATATAAATTCCTTTTGGCGAAGCCGAAAGCTCTATTTCATTGGCGTTTTGTTGTAAAACTTTTTCTCCAAGCGAATTGTAAACTTCAATATTTGTAAGGCGATTATTGTTTTTAGGTTCAATAATAAATTTACCATTGTTAGGATTGGGATATATTGATACTGCATTGTTTTGTGTAATATCATTAATGCCATTAGTTGTAGTTCCGCTTATAGTATTTGAGAATGTTGATGAACCTGCACTATTGTATGCTGTAACTTGATAATAATATAGTGTAGAAGCTGCTCCCGTTGAATCAATATAACTATTAATATTAGCTGCTGTGGTGCCAATTTCATAAAAATTTACACCGTCGGTACTTCTGTATATTCTAAAACCATCTTCATTATTGGAATTATCTGTCCAGCTTAAGAGCATTTTTGACAATATATTTTTTTGTGAGCTAAGAGTAAGATTTGTTGGAGCCAACGGTATGCTTAAGCCACCATTACTTGTTTTCATGATTTCTCCATTATTTCCAGCTATCCATCCATGTAAACTGTCTGTAAAAAATACCGAATTTAGTCCATAATATGTTCGTTTTCTTTGTTGAATCCAATTTGTCCCATCATATTTTAATAAAATACCATTAATACCAGTAATCCAACCACAATTATTTGAATTCATATAAATATCGTATAAGAATTGATATTGCTGATTTGTAAAAATTGAAGATGTATTATAACTACTCCAAGTACCTTGAATATATTTTAAAATACGACTCTTATATGTTAATGTGTCATAACCTACAGCCCAGCCATTATTTGCATCTGTAAAAAAAACTGACTCTAAATAACTACTCCCTGTAGGCTCAACAATTTCCCAACTTGTCCCATTGTATTTAATAATTGTTTTTTTTGCACCTACTGCCCATCCTGACATAGAATCAAGCATGAAAACAGATTCTATACAAGTACTTAGGTTTTGGAAGCTTTGATTAATCCAAGTATTTCCATCAAATTTATATATAAGTCCATAATTTCCAACAGCCCATCCATGAATTGAATCTGTAAAATATACTGAATTAAATACTGAATTTGAGGCTGCTCCAGATGTTTGTTTAATCCATTTTCCATTCTCATATTTTAATATTTTATTATGTGTCCCAACTATCCAACCATGAGATGAATCAGTAAAAAATACAGAATTAAAATTAACAACCACATTAGGATTTGTTGTATCAACACTCCATCCATTTAAATCGTGTTTTAAAATTGTATATTTATCTCCAACAGCCCATCCGTTAATTGAGTCCAACATATAAATTGAATTTATATTTTGTTTTGAAATTTCTTTAGAATATTGTTGCCAATTAGTTCCATCATATTTATAAATTGAACCAGATGCTCCTAATGCCCATCCATTATTTCCTGATTGGAAATAAATTTCAAAAAAAGTAGAGTTTAAAGATTGTGATGTCCAACTTGAACCATTAAATTCATATATTTTAGAATAGGCTCCTATCCATCCATGATTTGCATCCAGAAAATGTATTGAATAAACATTTTCCGACAAAGAAAAATCATATATCCATTCTGTACCATTAAATTTATATATACTTCCATTTTGAGTAACAACCCAGCCACTTGCTAATCCAATTAAAGAAAAACCAACAAAAGTAGAATAGGTTGCAGTAGATTGAATTGACCATGAACTCCCATTATAAAATAAAATTTGTGTTTTAGTCAATGCCCAGCCATGTGTTGCATCTATGAAAAATACCGATATAATTTCATCAGAAGTTACACTTGTAGTTTCAACTCCCCAACTATTACCATTCCACTTTAAAATGGTACCTGATTCACCTACAGCCCAAGCTTCATTACTATTTAAAATACAAACAGAGTTCAATTTTTTAGTTGTAGGACTTACATCTTTTATCCATTTTAATCCATTATAATATAATATTGTTCCATTTGCACCTACTGCTAACCCATTATTACTATCATAAAAAGATATTGATTTAATATCATCAGCTAAACCGATTTCTTGAAAAATCCAATTAGTTCCATCGTACTTTAAAATTGTTCCATAATCGCCAACTGCAAAACCAGTATTAGCATCTGTAAAATAAACAGAATTTAAAGTGTTTCCTTGCGGCAGTGGATTTTGCCACTCCCATTGTGCATTTGCAATATTACCAAAGCCAAATAAGCAAAACATAATTGCCGAAAAAGTAAATTTTCTCATATTTTATTAATTTTTTAAGTTTTTACCTACTCGTAAGGCTTTTCGGAATACGCCGCTTTTTATGTAAAAATTAATATTTAGGATGTAAAAATAAAAAAAATATAATTATTGCTGCTATATGTTATATTTTAATTTTCAAAGAAATA
>MENC01000162.1:4294-6780 GCA_001768155.1 Bacteroidetes bacterium GWA2_30_7 | reverse complement strand
ACAGGCTTTAACTTTCCAAAAGTTTAAAACTTTTGGAAAGTTCCTGCCCTTCCTGCCCTTGTTGGTGTTTTCACCAACAGAGGTGAGAATTTAATATAATAATCCATCATAAAAAACGTTTAGCTTTAATCATTAAAATGAAATTTATATGAAAAATAAAAGAAAATTGATTTGGCGAATTGTTTCAATTACTTTGCTTATTATAAGCATATTGGTTTTCATCTTTAGGTTTCAACTAAGGTTGTTGATACCATTTAATTATCACCATTTGACAACTGTAATAATATTATTCTTAATTATTTTTAATATCATAAATATTATAATATTTGAAGCAAAATTGAAGACAAAAAATTGGTTAAAAACAATCTTGATTACAGTTTCTTTAATCGGATATATTGTGATTTTAACAAAAGTGAGTACGAATAATAGAAAAGAAGAAATGGTTATGTTTCTACAAAAAAACGAAAAGAGCTTAAATTCAATAGTTCAATATATTAATGAAAATAATATTAAAGAAGGAGATGTTCTGAATGATGAGCTTAAAAACAAAGTAAATAATTTGAATATCAGTTATTATGAAATAAGAGATAGTATTGTTTTTTTAAAAATGTATAAACTTCTATTTTTTACTTATGGATATGGAGTTGCTTATACCGAAAAAGATTATGTTTCTACTCCTAGAAATTATAGATTTATGGTTCCTTATTCTGATTGGTTTAAAATAAAAGATAATTGGTACTATTACGAATGGGCTGATTGATTAGTTTTTAAACCCGAATCCTCTCAAAAGCATCAACAAAAGACTCTTTTGTAACATTATAAATTTTCACGCCAATGTGTTTACTATAATTCTCCATTTCCCAATAACTTTGGAATGAATAAACCCATTTTATAAGAATTTCATGAAGTTTTCGCTGCCCTTTTCCTTCTTTATGAACCGGCAATGCCTGTGCTGTTTTTTCGTCGTAGAAATGTTTCTGTGTAAGCAATACTTCATTGTTTTCGTTTACCCATAAATCTTTAAACCACGAATGGTCGGCTCCGGCAATATAAATAGTTGTAAAACCAGAATTTATTGCAGATAATATACCGGGAATAAGCACATTATGAGGTCGTGGCATTCCAAGATTATTTGTGTAACAGTAATATTTGAAAAATCTGAATCCATCAACAGGAGTGGGGTTGTAATAAACAATTTTAATGTTGCTGTTTTTTTCAATGTTTATGCTCCAACGTTTATATTTTTTGGCACTTGCGTGAACAAAAAGAAATAACTCCCAAGTGGTTTTTTCGGCAATTGTACCAAATAATTTATCGCTTCGGTCTTTATGACTTTGTTCTACATTATTACTCCAAAGCTCAATAGCATTTATTACATAAAATCGAGGTTTATAGTTTGTATAATAATCTGTTTCGGCAAAATGATTAACACACATTAATTCTTTATTTTCCAGAAAGTTTTTATTGTCAGAAATAAAGCAATTTAATGATGGTCCATTTCCAAGAATAACACATTCTTTTGAATCAGATTTTATTTTATTTTTCGATATGAATAAATCTGATAATATTAGAATTTTAACTAATGTTAGAATTGTATTAACAATATTGAATATTAATGTTTGAATTTTTACGAACATAATATGTATTACATTTTATAAACTATGAATAACTTTAGTTACAACCTTCCAAGCTTTATAAAAATTATCTATTTTTATGTTGTCTGTTTTATTCATTTTATGGAATAATTTCAACTGTTTTTTTTGGAAAAATTACTGATGCAATAATACTAACGGTTAATATTCCCAAAATTATGTATAACGAATGTGCGGTTGTAAATCCAATCATACTAAGCCAATGATGGAAAATCATTTTTAAGCCAATGAATGTTAACAATACTGATAAACCAATTTTCAGATAATGAAACAAATCAACTACATTAATTACTAAAAAGAATAATGAACGAAGTCCCAGAATAGCAAAGATATTCGAGAAAAATACAATGTAAGGGTCTTTGGTTATAGAAAATATCGCCGGAACAGAGTCAACAGCAAAAATTAAATCGGTAAACTCTATAACTATCAGTACAATAAAAAGTGGAGTAATGTAAAGTTTTTTGTTTTTACGAACTAAAAAATAATGTTTTACATATCTTGGAAATACTAAAAAATACTTAGATAATAATTTAACAATTTTGTGATTCTGAGGGTCAATTTTTTCGTCATGATTTCTATTCAAAAACATTTTAACTCCGGTAAATATCAGTAAACCACCAAAAATATATAATATCCATGCAAATTGTTGAATTAATGCAGAACTTATAAAAATGAAAAGAAATCGCATAATTACTGCCCCAATAATTCCCCAGAAAAGAACTCTTTTATAGAAAATAGATTTTACATTAAAAGCAATAAAAATCAATATTATAACAAAAATATTATCAACCGAAAGTGAATATTCAATTAAGTAACCTGTAATAAATTCTAACG
>MENC01000162.1:653-4257 GCA_001768155.1 Bacteroidetes bacterium GWA2_30_7 | reverse complement strand
TTTAGAAAAATAAAAAATGCTATTGCTAACGTTACCCATACTGAAGTCATTAATATAGATTCTTTGAAAGAAACAGTATGATTTGATTTTGTAAAAACACCCAAATCGAGCATTAAAACAAAAGAAATAAAAACCAGAAAACTCGAAAAAAATAAAATCTCATTCATACATTAATTGTTACATTGTTAAATTGTTTTTTTTCTATGTGATTCTTTCTATGTAACTATGTGCCTATGTGGTAAAAAGGTTAAATTGTTACATTGTTAATTTATTAAAATCCATTTAAAGACATTGTTACCGAGGGAATCAACATTAAAAACCCCAAAATAAATAATATTATCATTAATGGCAAAACCCATTTAAACCACACCTGATATGGAATTTTCGCTACACCTGTTGCAGCAATTAAAACACCAGACGTAGGAGTAATCATATTAGTAAAACCATCGCCAAACTGAAATGCAAGAACCGTTGCCTGACGTGAAATTCCAATCATATCTGAAAAAGGAGCCATTATCGGCATTGTTAACGCTGCCTTTGCCGAACCAGAAGGAATAATAATATTTATCATAGTTTGAATAACGTACATTATGCTAATTGTTCCGGTTTTTCCCATATCTGCCATTGTGCTTGACAGGCTATTCATTATTGTGTCAATTATTTTTCCTTCGGTAAGAATTATGATTATTCCGCCTGCTAAACCAACAACCAAAGCTGCTGATAATATATCTTTTACACCTTCAATAAATAGTTTTGTTATATCGTTTGCCGATTTATTAATTGCAATACCGGAAAGTATTCCGAGTGCTAAAAATAATGTTCCTATTTCGGTAACATACCAGCCATAGCCCATAACGCCAACAATTAAGTATAAAATTGTGAAAGCCAGTAGATTTAATATAAAAAAGTGAACAGATTTTCGTAATCCTAAAAAGCCTGTAATTGCAAAAATAGCAGATAATACAGGCATAATTGGTGATGAAAAACTTGAACTCCCAATTTTAATAGTCGATTCGGTATAATAAAATGAAAATATGAACATTGAAACGAGGGCAAGAAAATAAGCAATCCATGCACTAAATGGGGTGTTGTATTTTATAGAATCGTCATTATCAAGCTTTTTTGTACGCCAATATTCATCAGCTTCGTACATTGGCGAATATTTCGGATTTTTTTTCACTTTTGCAGCATACCACAAAATATATCCAAATCCAAATAAATTTATTAAAAACCAGCATACTATACGATATTCGATACCTGAAAAAATCGGCACATCTGACAAGCCTTGTGCAATTCCGATTGTAAATGGATTTAGAATTGCTCCTGCAAACCCTAAATGTGCAGCTACATAAACCAGACAAACTCCTACAATAGAATCGTAACCCATGCTGATAGCCAATGGAACAAGAATAATAACAAAAGCAATTGTTTCTTCGCTCATGCCAAATACAGCTCCAAAAATACTGAACATGGTCATAATCATAATCATTATTAGATTATTGATTCCGAGCTTGTTAAAAATTTTAATTTTTTCAAGTTTTCGAGTTCTACGTAGAAAAGACATTATACCAACATCAATAGCTTTACTCGAATTCATTATCCAGAAAGCCCCACCAATAATTAGTATGAAAATTATAATTTCTGCTTGTTTCTTAAATCCTTCAAGAAATGCCGATAGTATTTGCCATGTTTGAGGTTTGTTTTCGACTGTGTGATAACTTCCCTGAACTACAACATTTCTTTCAGAACCATCTGGCAGGACTTTTATTGTACGTTCAAATTCCCCCGCAGGAACAATCCATGTTGCAATTGCAGCAACAATAATTATTAAGAAAACAATTACAAAAGTATGTGGAATTTTTTTTAGCATTTGAAAAAATTAGTTGTGCCAAATTTACACTAAAAACTTTGATTCCTGAAATTTTAGAATTTTGTCAGTCGAATCTATAAATGTTTTATTGTAAAATTGTGAACTTTTTGTATTTTTGTTTCGTTTATTTGTAGTAAAAGAGCCTTTAGCTCAGTTGGTTTAGAGCATTACCTTGACAGGGTAGGGGTCACTGGTTCGACTCCAGTAAGGCTCACAGATAGTTAGCCCCTTTATTGAGGGGCTTTTTTTGTGGGAGTGCAGTTTTGGAGTGCAGTTTTTTTGTAATTGGATATGGAAAATTAGATAATTCTGAAATATAGGTTTTCTTTAATGTAAAATAGATAGTGTTCAATTTCATCAACACAACGTTGTCCTAATCCCTCAGATTTAGATTCATAACAAAGAAAAGCATCTTGAATATGAAGTTTAGCTTCATCTTTAAGAATTAATTTAAAAGACATTTTACTTTGCACCTATACTTTGTTTAACTTCTTCCCAAGTATAAGATTTCGATTTTCCAGATTTATGAATTTCCCACCTTCTATCCAATTCTTTCTTTTGACTTTCTGTGAGTTCAAATCCAGTTGATTTTTTATTCAATTGAGATAACATCATGTCATAAAATACATTAAGAAAGCCTTCATCAATCTGTGAAAGATGATTTTTCAGGAAATCAATTTTTTCTGTTGTACTCATAAATTGTTCTTTTTACAAAGTTAATACTTTTTAATACGCAAAAATAATTCAAATGTTGTATTATTCTTTACTTCATAATAGTTCATAACAATCTCTCTTCTTCCAAAATATAAATCATTTTAATTTTGAAGATGTTAGAAAAATTGCAAATGATTCTGAAAAATAATTAATAACTGAGTAATCTGTGGCAATTATGTTTTAAATAAAGGGCTGAATAGTTCCAAAAACAATTGCTAAATCTTTTCAACGAAACATAAAACGAAATTCAAAACAAATTAGAGCTTTGTTATTTGGGGAGTTTGCGATGGTTGAGTGAAAAATAGAAAGTAATTTTTGATTTTTATCAAAATTAAATATCTAAAATAATATCATTTTGAATAAATAAACATATATTTACTTTTTGAAGTAATTATATAATCTTTAAAACTGATTTATTATGAAAAAAATTTTTACGCTCTTTTTAGGAATGTTTGTTTATTCAATAGGAATTACAAACGCTCAAACAGCACCACCAAGGAATTGTGGCACAATGGAGTATAACGCAGCACTTGAGGCTGCCGACCCTTCTATATCTATAAAACGTCAGGAGCTTGAACAATATACACAAAAATGGATTGATGAACATCAGGATTATATAAATGGCGAAAAATCTGTTATTTCAATTCCGATTGTATTTCATATTGTTGTAAAAAGCACTGTAACAATCACAGATGCAAGAATAGCAGAAGCTCTGGCTCAGTTAAATAGAGATTATTCTGCATCAAATACTCATTCAATGGGTTCATTTTCATCAACACTGAAAGCTAATACTACAATTCAGTTCGTTATGGCACAAAGAACTCCAGCCGGGGTTGCTACCAATGGAATAGAAAGAACCACCACTACCACTACTTCAGGAGCCTGGGTATTAACAGGTAATTCTTTAACCTCTGGAACAGGGTTGTATGCTTCCTCTTCTACCATCAATACTGGTAAGTTATCTCAATTCAGTACAGGTTCTGCCAATACTTTAACAACAGGGACATTGTTTGATGCCCG
>MENC01000162.1:0-606 GCA_001768155.1 Bacteroidetes bacterium GWA2_30_7 | reverse complement strand
TCTTAGATACTTCCTCTTCTATTTTTTCTATATCAGAGACAGCTGTAACCACTTCTTTACCATTTAATGAAACAGCTCCCGGGGATGTGAGTATGGCTTATGATTTAGTCTTTAATAATCCTACCTCTTCTTTTATTAAATCAGACTCTAATTTATCCATAGTAGCTGGAGAATCATTTAACTCCTCTAACTTATCCCTGGCTACATATAATAGTGGACAGATAATTTTGGACTCTGCCGGAGGAGTAGTATTAAGTCAATACCAACCATGGCAATTATCTGCTTCTTCCACCATGGCCTGGAATATCCAGGATTCTTCATCTAATGTGCTTATGTCTTTTGACACTACCAATCAAAGGGTAGGTATAGGGACTACTGGTCCTGTAGCTGTATTTAATATTGCTTCCACAGCCTCATCAGATTTATTTAGGGTAGATGATAATGGCAGGGGTGATACTTCTCCATTTGTAGTAAATTCAACTGGTAATGTAGGAATTGCTAATTCTGCTCCTTCATATAACTTAGATGTGGTAGGTACAGGAAGACTCTCCTCTACACTAACAGTAGGTGGAAGCGGTTTATTTGGTTTTTCCACTAACTCTTTAG
>MENC01000161.1:5497-6636 GCA_001768155.1 Bacteroidetes bacterium GWA2_30_7 | reverse complement strand
GTTACTACCGAAATTTCATAGGGTTGTTGCACTCCTTGTGCCACTGAACCATTTGTTCCTGTGTTGGTGGTGTAAACAACCTGTCCTACGGAATAACTCATAGAGCCTCCGCTACCCGAAGCATTACCGCCTGTGGCTGGCACTGCTGTTTGTGCATGTAAGCCTGTTAGGCCAAGACCTATCAAGAGTACGGCACTTAATTTTAACTTTATGTGTAGCATTTTTGTCCTCCTTTTATAATTGTGAATATTCATTTTATTTATCTGTTTTTTTCAATGTTTCAATGCTGTGTCTGGGTTTTCTCCAATGAACGCTAACGTTGAGTATATGCAAAGTAGGCGATTGCGTGCTTCAAACCTATCAAACCGTAAAGATGTTGAAGCGGGTTACAGCCCTTGAATTTACTACTATCCCGCCTATTTTGTATATACATTGTTACCAATAGTAATTTTCAATTTCATTCCTCTATTAATATCATCAATCCCAAGTTCATTTAATTCTTGATTATTTTGGGGTGTGTCGGCATATAAATCCCATATAATTGTTTCTTGTTGATTAATTTTTTTCTTTTTTTTTGTTGTAAAACGATTCCAAGTTTCTGTTTCTTTGTCAAAAGATGCACTGTGAAATTCTTCTAATTCAATTTCAACAGAATAGTTAATGACTGGTTTAGCTTCTACATATATTGTATAATCATCAATACCGACAATATTGTAATCGTCAAAATCTGCAGAGATTTTATTTAATTTGATTTGCAGAATTTTCTGATTAAAGTCAGATATGTAAGTCTCTTTATCTCTAAGATTCTCTCTTGTCCAATTCAGAATCTCGTCACGCAAATTTTCCCTTTCATTTTCAATTAGTTTTTCCATTCTCATTGTTCGTTCAGCATGGAATTCTCCATATTCTCTTAATTTTCTGTCCAAATATTTATTGTAATCTTGATGAATAATGAAATATTTGTTGTTATTATAATTCTTTATGTCCTTGTCAGTCGAAAGAATGTTACATTTCTTATCATTTTGTTCACACCAAATTTCAATTGTCATTAATGCAAATGCATCAGGAAACTCATTTTTCTTTTTTCCTTCTCCGAATGGTGGTGTTTGGTTAAAATACTTTTGAAAAATTCCTTGAAT
>MENC01000161.1:0-5473 GCA_001768155.1 Bacteroidetes bacterium GWA2_30_7 | reverse complement strand
ATTTATTAAATCTTTAAAAGAATTTATATTTCTTAAAACTCTAGTTTTATCTCTAAAATGCGTCAGACCTGCACTTGCATTTTTTACATTAGAATGTAGTCTACTCAATATTTCATCAATAGTCAACTGTGGAAGAACTATTTTTATATGTCCTTCATCATTGAGCCTCATAAAGGATTTTATTTTTGCTCCTTCAAAAAAATTATTTGCCTCAAAAATGGATGTGTCTAGATATACGTATTCCATCTCATATTATTATTGGTAACGGTTGAGGCTATATGCAGTAAGGGATTGCGGGTCACTTTCCTGTCCACCTACACAGAAGTTTGGGCGGGGCAGAATGCTCGAATTGCCACTGAAACCCTTATTGCATATAGCCTTTGTTACCATTTGTTTTTTATTTAGTTCCAAAAATCTAGTAAGTTTTTTATTGCTTCTCGAAATAGTTTTGGTGCTTTAATGCCTAAAATTAATTGTCCGTTTTCATTGAGCAAAAAGCCAATTTCAACTTCAATTATTTTTTCTTCTTTACTTCCGTAAAGCACTACAGTACGAACAATTTTGAATTTTGGATAGTGTTTTAAGATATAATTTTTTTCGATAAAATCATACGTTTTAATTTCAATAATGCCATCTTTTCTGAATTTATATTTCTTGCCTTCTACATTAATAATTTCTTTGCGTAGTTTATCTAATAGAATAACATCAGGAATTTCAACATTTTGCTTTTTATCGCCTGCCTTATATTTTGCTTTGTCTTTGTATTTTTCGAGTGGAATAGGGTCTCCTTTTAGTGGAATAAAATAACTTTTTTCGCAACCTGCATGGTTTTCAAATATAGAATAACCTTGTGTGAAATTTTCAACGACTAAATGAATAAAAATTGTTCCTAATTTTTCTCCGTCTTTGTCGTATTTCCAATATTCATTATTCATTTCGGCTTTTGGAACTGTCAAGCCTTCAAGTGAGAGGCTTATTTTATTAGCAATTTGAATGAATTTATTAGTTTTTCCAACGTGCTTTTGTAAAAGACCGTGTTGTGTAATTTCAATTTTCTTTGTCCAACCCAACTGTCTTAAAACTGCACAAATAATACTCAATGCACCAATATTTGGGTCGTGTGACAATCCTTCAGTTTTTCCTGTTTTTTTATAAAGTCTACCTGAAACATTAATTTTAGTAGCTGTTTTCGTTATTAAAATTGGCACATTTCCAGTTGGAGCTTTTCGCATTTCGTTTTTAAGGTCAATAACTTCTTTTATTGTTTTAAAGGGTTTAAATATTTTGGTATCTAATTTTTTACCTAATATCTCAACACCCAATGTTAAAAGTAGTTTTGTTCCAAAAATGTATGTTGATGTTGGCTTTATTTTTTGCTCAATTTGTAAATTGTAAAGCATTATTTTCTTTACATTTGGATAGTAACTTTGAATGAAAACAAACTTTGAGCAACGCTGATAAACCCCAGTATTTCGACTTTCTTTGTCATCTGTTTTAGTTTCTTCAATTGCATAAATTGGCTCGTCATTTAGTGTTGGTTCATTTTTTTGGTAAAAAATTAAAAAGTCTGTGAAACTTGAATTGCCAGAAATGGTTTTAACATAAACTTTGTCGACTTTATTACAACGAAAACCTGTTACCTCATATATAAATGTAAATTTATTACCATTTAGAATTGGGAATATTCGAATAGTATCAACAAAAACGGCAAAGCCGTAATCTTTTGCAAACTTTTGAAAAATTGTTTGTAAAACTTCCTTTTTAGGTCGCTCTTCTGTTAAAAACCAAAGATTTTTAGGCATATTTTTGTAGTATATAAAGTTGTTCTTGAATAAATTTTTTAGTTCTACTTTCTCCGTTGCTGTTGCTTTTGAAACGCAAATACTCAAACTCAACTAATTCAACTTTACCGTGTTTTTCTAACGTAGAAATTATATTTTCTTGTTTCATAATTCCTTCTGTGTTGTAACTTAAAATTAAGGTTTTAAATTTTCCTTCTTTTGCAATTTTATTGAGTTCTTGTATTGCTGTTGTTGCATTACAAAATTTTGATTTTTGATTTTGGTAATCTCTTAATCCACTAACACCTTTAATAATAGGATTATCATATTTAGCAATGGTTTCTAATAAATGATAATTAGGAGCATATTGTCTTTGGTTATATGGTGGGTCAAGATAAAAAATGTCTGCATCAACTTGGTTTAATAAATCCGTTGAATTTTCATTGTAAGCAAAATTTTCTTTGTTGTTTACAACAAATTCAATGGGTCTTAAAATCATTTTTTTTACAGCTCTTGGATCCCACTTTTTTTGAAATGCAGCATAAACACCCGAAATATTTGCATAAAAAGGTACAGTTTCAATTAAACAAGCCAACAAAACAAAATATTCGTTTTCATTTATTACGTTTTCTGTTTTCCAAAGTTCAATTTTTTGTCTAATTGCGTCAATGATTTTTCCATTTTCATCTGAATAATACATTCGTGGAATTTCTAAATCAAAAGTTCCTAATGGTGTATAATTTTGAGAAATAAAACCTTCAATTGGTTCTATTTGGTTTAAATATTCTACAACAATATGTAAAGGCGTAGCAAAAAGTGAAGTGCTTTGAAAATTGATTTTATTTAATACATTTTCAAAGTTTAATTCTTGATTATTTGAAACATATGCTTTTTGTAAAACATAAGAGAAATATAATAAATCGGATGAATATATTTGATAATCCAATTTTTTAAAAAATCTGCTTACGCTTGTTGTACCTGCAAAAAAATCAAAAAACGAATTACCTTTAATCCTTTTTGATTGAATTACTTGATGTATTTTGTCAAGTAAGTTTTCTTTGCTACCGATATACCTCATAAATCCGAAAAGCTAAATTCATCAAAAAGAGTTTTCTCTTTTTGTGGTTTTTGAGGTTCGTAATTTGTTATTAGCACTTCAATACTTGCATCTTTATCTCTTACAATAGTTTGATAATTAGAATTTGAATAATGAAAATCAATTTCATTGATTTTATAATTAGTATTATTTGCAACCCAATGTTTTAAAATATCATTTGATTTTCCCTTATGCTCCAAAACATTTGAAAGTGCAAATTTTATATTTTGTTTGTCTAAATTGTCAAGTGTTTTTAAAAGTTGTTTTTCTTCGTTATTTGTCCAACCTTTAAATCCACGTTTTCCATCGTTGTATGTTCCTGTCGTTATTAAATACGGTGGGTCACAATAAACAAAGTCATTGTTATTTAGAAATGTAAAATCAAAATTATTAAAACAAACATTGGCGAAGCCAATGTTTGTTTCTTTTAATCTGATTATAAATTTCTCTAAATTTTGTTTCATTGAAGCATTGAAACTGCTTCTTTCACGTCCAAAAGGATTGTTAAATTCATGGTTATTGTTAAATCTAATTTGATGATTAAAAGAAAAAGCAATAAGAACAAATAAATCCAACGGATTTTTTTGTTTATTATATTGTTCTCTCATTTTTTTATATCCATCTTCGTTTGTCAAAGAAAGTTCAAATTCTTTTATTCTATTTTCTATGTGTGTAATAGTTGTATCAAGGTTGTTTTCTTGAAATGTTTTGTACATTTCAATTAAATAAGTCAAGTTGTCATTAAAGTAAATTTTGTTAGCGTTTACGTTAATTCCTACATTACATCCTCCAGCAAATAAGTCAATAAAATTATCTATTTCTTTTGGGAAAAGGGGTAAAATTTGGTCTAAGATTTTTGCTTTACCACCAATGTAATTAAGTGGAGATTTAATAATAGACTTGTTTTTTACTTTTGTCAATAACATTTGTCAATTCTTTTGTATTCTGCAAATTTACTAAATAATCTTGTATAGAATTGTAGTGTCGCAATGTTTTTAAAATAAATGGTAACTCCTTTATAACATCGGAAAATCCGTTCTTATACGTCCATTTTAGTTGTATATGTACAGTTTTTTTCAAATAATATTTTACTAAAATACATAATTAATTTCATAAATCATCAAAAGGCGATTTTATTTTTTGAATACTATTTGTGGAAACATGTGTGTATATTTCAGTAGTTTTGCTACTCTTATGCCCTAATAATTCCTGAATATATCGTAAATCGGTTCCAGATTCCAATAAATGTGTTGCATAACTATGACGCAACCAATGTAAACTTACCGGTTTATTTATTTTAGCTTTTTTAATGGCAATTTTTAATACTTCCTGCAAGCTGGTTTCAGAATATTGTTCACCGGCTTTCTGTCCTTCAAATAGCCATATTTGAGGTTTATACATCTTATAATATTCACGTAGTATCTCTATTATTTTATCCGATATTGGAACTATTCGGTCTTTTTTCCCTTTCGAATCTTTTATAATTAACAAGCCTCGCTTACTATCAATATGTACAGGTTTTAAATTCAATAACTCACTTCGTCGCAAACCACAAGCATAAATTAAACTTAACATTGTTCTATGTTTAACATTAACTGGTGCATTTAGTATAGCTTTTATTTCTTCTTTACTCAATACATTCGGAAGTGGGTGCTGTCGGCGTGGTCGTTCAAATTTTTCGACATCTAATTTGCTTTTAATTACTTCTCTGAAAAACAACTTAGCAGCATTTACAACCTGATTTTGATACGAATAACTATAATCACTTTCAATAATATACTCATTAACAAATTTTACCATATCGCCTGCAACGATTTCATGTACTGGTTTTGGTAACATAAATATCAAAAATGTTTTTACCGATTCAGTATATGTTTTAATGGTAGATTCGCTATATCGTTTGTGTTCGAGCCACTTTCTAAATTCAGATATTTGTTTGTTTAATTCTTCAGGTATTTCCTTTTTTTGGAGTTTGATAGTTTGTTTTGGTTTTACTGTAATGGAATTATCTTGTTGTACAACAATATTTGTTAATCTGTTTCCAAAATGTTTTTTAATCAATTCCAGATTGTTTTTATAATTCGGAATTTCCCATCTCATTTTGTTTGAGTTCCAACTGTTATAGTTTAGCGTTTTTATAAATCGAATATCTAAGTCATTTTTAGGTATTTTTAAAAATATTCTTTTATCAAAAACTTCAACTAAAATACTATTTTGATAAGCTTCTTTCTGCACTACATTTTTTTTAGATTCGTAGTTTGAACCTTCCTGCCACAAAAGAGCTACATCAGGAAATATGCGTTTCAAACCTTCAATACTTTCTTTATTATCGGGAATATGCCAGGCATTATGCGTTTTACTCCATTTAGCATCGGGTATTTGCTTTAGCTTTGATACAATTTCCTGATTAAATGGAAAATCAATCTTAATTCGATTTTCATTATTATGAACAATTTTGCTTGCTTTCATATAATAATTGCGTTTATTTCTCAAAAATAGAAAATAAATGCAATCTTTGAAAACAGATGCAGAATCACAAAGTTTTAAAAAACAGCAGATTATGATTATTAAAGATTTGTGTCTTTGCGTTACTTCG
>MENC01000160.1:8511-10543 GCA_001768155.1 Bacteroidetes bacterium GWA2_30_7 | reverse complement strand
TTTGATTTTTTTTTCAACATAATGCTCTTAATATCTTACTCTTAAATCCCGAACTCACGTTAATAAACAGTAACACTGAAAGTGTTGAATACTCTGTATATATGTTCAACTACTTTGTAGTTGACGCTACGATTTGATTGCTTAACCGCCTATTTCATAGGCGGTTATTCAAATTATCCCGATTTTATTGGGATTAAAAATCTTTGAAATCAAATTGAACTTACAAATATTAAATGCGATGCATTGAGCCTGTCGAAATGTAAAATTAAAAAACGCAACCTCATGTGATTTTTATTCATATATTATTCCTTAGATTACTTTTTAAATCTAAATTTGTAAATTATACAATTTAAAAAAATATGGCTACTAAGTTAAAAAATTTATCATCTTACGATATCAACACTGTTCCTTCTGGTAAAGATTATATTATAGGTATTGTAGTTTCTGAATGGAATTATGAAATCACACAAGCTTTATTAAATGGAGCTGTTGAAACGCTTCTAAAACATAAAGTTAAAGAACAAAATATAATTGTAAAGCATGTTCCCGGAAGTTTTGAACTTACATTAGGTGCTCAATTATTATTAGAAAACACTGACGTTGATGCAGTAATATGCTTGGGTTGTATAATACAAGGAGAAACTCGGCATTTCGATTTTATTTGTCAAGGAGTTACTTATGGAATTACCGAACTAAATATTGACCATAATACACCAGTTATTTTTGGTGTTTTAACTACCAATAATATTGAACAAGCTAAAGACCGTTCAGGTGGAAAACATGGAAACAAAGGAACAGAAGCAGCTGTAACTGCCCTTAAAATGATAAATCTAACTAATAGTTTCTAAAAACCTATTAAAAATTTCATTTAATGAAAATTATGAAATCTAACGAAGGTTTAAAAGAAATTTCTAAACTTAAGTCTATAAATAGCAAACTATTACAAGAGCTTGATGAGCTTAAAAAGGAAATTAATTTTCTTAAACTTAGTGAAGAAAAATACCGAGTTGTATTTGAGCAATCATCTGATGCAATATTTACAGGAGATAGTGTTGGTAATTTTATTGGTGTAAATCCAAAAAGCTGTGAATTAACTGGATATGATATTGAAGAATTGCTAAAACTAAATATGAGAAGCCTATTCTCTAATGAGCAAATGCATCTTTCTCCACTTCGATATGATTTACTACAACAAGGACATACCTTAACAATCGAAAGACTTTTAACTCGAAAAGATAATACTCTTGTTTCAATAGAAATGACCTCTAAACGTATGTCAACAGGTAACTATCAGTGTATTATGCGAGATTTATCAGAAAAAAATAAAACTCAAAATATATTAAAAGAAAGTGAACAAAAATATAAGGCAATATTTAATGAAAGTCCAATCGGAATTTTTGTAGCCGATAAAGATGGATTTTTAGCTGAAATTAATGATACTTATGTTGCTATTGTTGGAGGAAATCCTATTTTAAAAAATAACTTTATTGGAAAGCTAAATATTTTAAACTTTCAAACATTTAAAGATGGAGGAATTGATAAATATTTTAGAGAACTTTATGATAATGGAACACCATTTTCGATAGAAACAAAAATTAAATCGATGTTCGGTAAAGATATTTATATGCATTATGTTGCAGTTCCGTTATTATCGGATGATGGAAAAGTTAAAGGCTGTATTGTAAATGCTGAGGAGATTACTCAACGAAAATTAGCCGAAATTAAGCTTGCAGAGTCAGAAGAAAAATTTAAAGCAATAATGTCACTTTCGCCAGATATTATATCTATTATTGATAAAAACTTAAAGCTAATTTATAATTCACCAATTGCTTTTAAAATTCACGGTTATTCTTTTGAAGAGTTATCAAAAAACTATTTTGCAAATATTCATCCCGAAGATTTAGTAAACCTTCAAAAAGAATTTAATGAAATTTTTCTTAATAATAGTAGTTTAGTACGTCATCAATTCAGGCATCATAGTAAAATAACTAACGAGTATGTTTGGATGGAAACGATTTTATGTAATTATATA
>MENC01000160.1:3135-8492 GCA_001768155.1 Bacteroidetes bacterium GWA2_30_7 | reverse complement strand
AAATTAAAATCTGTATTTCTTGCAAATATGTCGCACGAAATAAGAACTCCAATGAATGGAATTTTAGGATTTTCACAATTATTAAGCGAAGAAGGAATTGATTCAGAATCGAAACAAAAATATATCGAAATTATTCAATCAAGCACTCAGCATTTATTAACTGTAGTAAACGATATAGTTGATATTTCAAAAATTGAAGCAGGTCAAATTTCATTGGAAATGTCGCCGGTAAATGTTCATAAATTGCTTAATAATATTTATGAAATTGCTCTAAATGAACGAACTTTAAGAAATAAGCCTGAATTAAAAATTATTTATGATAATATTTCTGATAAATCTAACTTTAAGATTAATAGCGACGAAACACGTTTACAACAAGTTATAATAAACTTAATTACAAATGCAATTAAATTTACAGAAAAAGGTGCTATTAACTTTGGGTACAAAATATCTGACAAAAAAAACTTAATATTTTATGTGAAAGATACCGGTAAAGGAATCAATAAAAATAATCAGAAAATAATTTTTGAACGTTTTCGACAAGAAGAAGAAACTGTTTATCGAAAATATGGCGGAACTGGCTTGGGGCTTGCAATATCTAAAGGGCTGGTTGAATTATTTGGCGGAAAAATGTGGGTAGAATCTGTTCTTAACGAAGGCTCAACTTTTTATTTTACTTTACCGTTTAATTTTTAATTGACTGATGAACTGGATTTGCCCAACTTGCAAAAGGACGTTTAAACATGAAAATCAGCAACATAGTTGTAAAATAATTAGCTTACCTGAACTTTTGGAAAATAAAAATGAAAACGTAATAAAAGTTTTTTCTCAGCTTCGTTCATTTTTATTATCGCTTGATAATGTAATCGAAAATCCATTGAGAAACAATATATTATATTCTTCTAAAGCAATTTTCGCATCAATAAAACTTAAAAAATCATATATTGATTTTGAATTTTTTCTAAATAACGAAATTGATGAATTTCCAGTTTATAAAACTCTTAAAATTTCAAAAAACCGTATTGTGCATTTTGTAAAAATAGAAACGAACGAAAATATTGATGAGCAGCTAATGAATTGGATTACTCAATCTTATGAATTAGTAAACAAATAACAAAAAAGTATTTATTTGACAATTTTATTTTTGTGGGTTTTGGTGCTTTGGTGATTTTGTGGCTATTTTTCTTTTCTTGACTTTTCGGAGTATGCTCATAAAATTCAACTCTAAAGGAATGATTCAAAGCTCTCAACAGCCAACCTATACGAATCCAAACCAAAACCACAAATAGAGCCTTTGCATTTACCTGCTATTAAAGATTTATGCCTGAATTTTTCGCGAGAGTATATATTGCTTATGTGAACTTCTATCGTAGGGCATTTTACAGAAGAAATTGCATCCATAATTGCAACCGATGTGTGTGTGTAACCGCCGGCATTTATGATAATTCCATCGTATGTGAAACCAACTTCATGAATTTTATTTATTATTTCACCTTCTACGTTCGATTGAAAATATTCTAATTGAAAATCAGGAAATTTTAATTTCAATTTTTCAAAATAACTATCAAACGATTCGTTTCCATAAATGTTTTTTTCGCGAACTCCTAATAGGTTAAGATTTGGTCCGTTAATAATTTGTAATTTCATTTTCTTAATTTATCTTCACAAAGTTATGAATTTGATTTGATAAATGAATTGGTTAAGTACTATAAAAGAATTTGAATCGTATCTGAAAATAGAACGCTCGTTATCTGCTAACTCAGTAGAGGCTTATGAGGATGATATGTATAAATTATACCAGTTTATTCAATTTAAATATCCAGAAGTCAATCCCGAAAATGTTACTTTGAAAATATTACAGGAATTTATTTTATGGATTAACGAACTTGGAATGTCGGCACGTTCGCAAGCAAGAGTTTTATCAGGAATCAGAGCCTTTTACAAATATTTAATAATGGAAGATTTGATTGATTCCAGTCCGGCTGAACTTCTCGAATTTCCAAAAATAGGCAGAAAACTTCCCGAATTTCTGTCAATTACCGAAATTGATAATTTAATTGCTGCAATTGATTTAAGCAAACCCGAAGGTCATCGTAACAGGGCAATTATTGAAACGTTATATAGCTGTGGTTTAAGAGTTTCAGAATTGGTAAATCTGAAAATTTCTCATATTTATTTCGACGAAAGTTTTATAAAAGTTATGGGAAAAGGAAGCAAGGAGCGGCTTGTACCAATTAGTCCAAAAGCAATAAAAGAAATTAATAACTATAAAATTTCGTATCGAAATCATTTAAATATTGCAAAAGGATTTGATGACTTTTTATTTCTTAATCGTAGAGGCAAAAAGCTAACAAGAGTAATGATTTTTACAATAATTAAAGGGCTTGCAACAAAAATTGGTCTTCAAAAATCAATTAGTCCGCATACTTTTCGCCATTCATTTGCAACTCATTTGGTTGAAGGTGGTGCCGATTTAAGAGCAGTTCAGGAAATGCTTGGGCACGAATCAATTATAACAACTGAAATTTATACACATCTTGATAGAGAATATTTGAGAGATGCGATAATTAGGTTTCATCCGAGGTCTTAAATATTAAGAGTCAATTTCTGCCACAAAGGCGCAAAGACACTAAGAAATGCACAAAATGTATAATGCAGATTTTTAATTATTTATAAAACTTTGTGTCTTAGTGACTTTGCGATGCACTGCGATATATTTTTTGTATAACTCAATAGCTGATGCTTCTAACTATAAATACTTCCTACAAAGAATAAGTAACCCCAAACATCACATTAAACCTTTGAACAGGATAATAATTCCATATTTGATATTTTGAAGCTGCTATGTTATTAAAATTAATAAATGCCGAAAGAATTTTTGAATACGAATATTCTATTCTGAGGTTTAAATCGAAAAATTATTTTTTTTCTGCATGTTTTCTGTTTATTTTTGTATAAACAATTGATGTTTTTACTTAAACAAAATAAAATGTTTTAAGAAAATTATATAATTGATAAAAACGGACATAAGATAGCTGTACAATTGCCAATAAAAATTTATGAAAAATTATTGGCAAATTCCGAAGAACTTGAAGATATTAAAGAATATAGAAAAGCAAAAAATCAGAAAAGCGACCCTATTCCATTTGAAAAAGCTTTTAAAGAAATTGAAGATTGCTTAAAATGATTTACTGTAATTACTGTAGGACACAGAATAGATTTAAAATTGTAATCAATATTGATTTTAATTTGAACTTAAAGTTTTGACGTTTTAACTTTAGTGAGATTATAATACAAATATAAATAATGCTAATAAACCTAAAAATAAAGTTAAAAATATTATGTTAAAAATAACAATCCATCTGGTTAATTTGCGAACTTTTGCAGGGTCTTTACTTTCATCAGCATGTCTTAATGCACTAATCGCAAGGATTAATGCTACTGTTGCAAAATAAGCTCCAGCATAAGGAATAAAGCCAAGAAAAAAGTATAGAACTGCTTTTTTTGCACGTTTCATTACTTTATCTTCATCTTCATCATTAACTAAATTACTTTTTTTAAATGACTTATTAATATTATTTTCTTGATATTTTGAAGTGATAATATTATCATTCTGTTTAACTCGCAAATTAGACTGTAAACTAACTTTTGATTTATTTTGTAAAACTAATGGTTCATTATTTAAACTGGAATAAACTTCATCTTGATTATTAAATTCGATTCTATTTACCTCATTATTACTTAAATTAATAACACTCTCTGTGTTTAATAAATTTTTATTAAAGTTATTTCTTATGTATTTTTCACTACTGGTATTATTTTTAATTTGAACATTTAATCCTTTTCGATAAAGTCTTTTTTCAATTCTTAATGTTGTGCATGAAGAAACAATAATTGATATAATAGAAAACATCAATATTACTTGGAAAATACTTTTATTCATAATTACGCAGATTTATTTAATAAAATATTATGCAAATAAAAGATTTTTTTTAAATTAAAAAAAAATTACTGATTTTATTAATACTTACTATGAATATAGTACAATAAATCCTACAAAGAATAAGTAACCCCAAACATCACATTAAACCGTTGAACTGGGTAGTAGTTCCACATTTGGTATTTTGAGGCAGTTATGTTATTAAAATTAAGAAATGCCGAAAGAATTTTTGAATAACGGTATTCGACTCCAAGATTCAAATCGAAAATTTCTTTCATTTTAATTTTCTGAATATCGGGTTTATACGATTTGGCATAACGTCTTCCGATAACAAAAAAATCGCTGTTTAATATAATTTTGCTTCTCATGCTGTAATTCATTGTTAAAGTTGCATCAAAATTTGGTTTCTGCCAAAGTGTAATAAGGGTTTCCATAAAGTTGTATTTATAGTAATTGCCTTTTAATAAGAAATTAAATTTTTCGGAAGGTTTTGTAGCTAATTCTCCATAAAATCTGTACATATCCACAAAATCGTAAACAACTGTAAATTGATTCATTAACTGGTCAGATGTTAGTTTATTAATGTAGAAATACATGTTTTTATATTCTTCGTAAGAGCCTTTTAAATTAAACGAAGTTTTTGAACTTAATTTTCCTTTAAATCCTGCATAAAAATTAATATTACGATAAGTATTTTCTACATTCAAACTTGGATAAATATATGGATTCTCTGTAATAATTTTTTTATAATCATTTTCCTCAACATCACCATCGTAACCGGCATAAAGCATTAAAATATTTTGAAATAAATTATAGTGCATATAAACGTTAGGATAAATGCGATATACCTCAAGCTGGTCTTTAAATTCAGAACAAATATTTAAACCCATATTTACTTTCCAATTCGGTCCGGCAAAATTTGCAAAAGGTTTTAATCTAACAAGTAAATATTGTATTGTATCAACTGCCTGATTTTTATAATAATAATTTACATCCGAATTAAGCCCAATAATTGTTTTGCCATAAAGTTGATTAAACGATGGCGAGAATTTAATGCTGTTTTGATAAAAACTATTTATATCTTGTACATAATCGTAACTTAAATCGAAATTATAATTAAGCAAAGTTGAATCTATGTTATTTGTTTTGAAATTAACATTTGCATTTAAAAACATAAATCGTTGCTTATAATTATTAAATATCAGATTTGATGAATCATTATCCACGTCGTAGCCATAATGATGATAGACATTTCTGTTAAAATTTGCATCTCCCGAAAGTGTTTTCTTTTTCAAAAATCTTTTACCAAATACCGAAACATAATTATTACTTGTGGTTGCGTCAACTTTTTGAGCTTTATTAAGTTTTATTTTTGAATTTGAAGAAAAATGTCCGGCATTAAATCCCAAAGAAGCAA
>MENC01000160.1:0-3097 GCA_001768155.1 Bacteroidetes bacterium GWA2_30_7 | reverse complement strand
TATCCGGTTGAAATTTGCTTCGATTCGATAGAATAATCAAACTTTGATTCAACTTTAGTTGTGTCAATAATTTTTGGAAGCATATTAATTTTATACGCATCAGAAATTGTAGGTTGATAAGGTCCAACTACTTGTACATCGTTTGAAAGTTTATTTTGTGCAAAAAGCATTTCTGCAATAAATAAAAACATGATGTTTATTAAAAATATTTTTTTCATTTTACATTAAAAGGTTTGAGGTTTAAAGTTTGAAGTTTGAGGTTCAGTTGCATATCATAAAACAACATCAGCATACGATATGATGACATTTGCATACGATATGATGACATCAATATACGAGAAAAGGACATCAATATAAGGCTTGACAGCTTTTGAATTTTATAAGTTAACAATTTATTCATTAGAAATCTTTCTTAAATAATTTGAGTTTTTTCGGCATATTGATTAACCCCGACATTTATGTCGGGGATTGAAGTTATCCATAACCAGTATTGGGCTTTAGCCCTGATAAGCTTTAATAAATTTTTCATATTCTTCAGTAAAGGTTAATTTTTTGTGATGTTCTTGTTGGTTACGGATATATTCTCGTACTTTTTGTAATTGCGATTCGCTAACAGATGCTGCAAAATAGTCATCAGCCCAGTCTAATTTTGGTTTAATTAGGTTTTTTTGATTTGCCCAAAATGATGCTTCACCTTTAATTAGATTCATTGCTTTTGATAATGCCATGTCTGCATTGAGTGCAAATAAACAGTGAACATGTTCTGGCTCTGCATTAATTGTATCAATAAAAATTCCTTTTGTTTTCGCATTTTCTTTGATGTGTTCCAATATTAGACTACGAGAGCTGTTTAATAGGATACGTTCCCCATTTTTTGTTCCACACACAGAATGTATCATTACTTTTACAAATGACATATTTTATTTATCTTTATAATATTCAGGGCTAAAGCCCAATTTATATCCTTATTTTTCTCCCCGACCTAAAGGACGGGGTTAATCAATTTTTATAATTCTATTTTTTCTACATCCAATACATTGACAGGGCTAAAGCCCAATTTCTAACCTAACTCTTTTCCCCGACCTAAAGGACGGGGTTAAACAATGCTAACAAACACTATGAATAAACAATTTAAAACTTCGACTAAGCTCACTTCGACTAAGCTCATGCATCGCAATGCTTCGTAATTTAACAATATAGCAATTTATCAATTTAACCATTTAACTATTTAATCGAATCATTATTAACAGGAGGCATTTCTAACGATTTAATTTCATCATCTTCGATAAATAATTTATCGTATTGTCCATCTTCGTTATCCTCAAATTTTATTTGTATTTGCAGAGCATCTTTTAATTGCTGTTCTGCTTTTTCGTTTTCGACAATAACCTCAAGTTTTTGTTCGGCAATTTCAATTATGCTATCATTTTTGGCAGAATAATTATCAATAATACTTTGGTATGTTTGTTTTGCTTGAAAGTTATCTTTTCGAGCGACATAAATATCGCCTAATAAAATAAATGCTTTACCAAGCCAATATTGAAAAGGAGTATTTTTTTCTACAAAATCAAAAATTTCTTTTTCGGCTTTGTCTAGCTCTTTTTTGGAATAATAAATTTCCGAAACATAATATTTTGCTTCTGCTCCTTCTTTGCTTTTACAATCATGCGAGAGAATTTTAAACTCGTCGAATGCAGTTTCTAACTCATTTTGAATAAAATACGACTTTGCCAAAATATAGTGAGCCTGTCTAAAGGTTTCATCGTCAAGTTTTTCAGTAGTAAGAACATTTACGGCATATTTAATTGCTTCGATAAATGCTGATGAGTTATAAGCCGATTTCATTTTGCCAATTCTTGCTTCCATTTGATTTGCTCTAAGTTCCGAAACTTTTTCTAATTCAGTATATTGGTTTAATGCTTCGCTGTAATTTGCAAGTTCGAAATTAATTCTGGCACAATTCAATAGGGCATTTTCGGTAAATTTATTTTTCGATTGCTTAATTACATAATCATAAGATTTTAAAGCACTCTGTAATTCATTATTTCTGTAGTTACAATCGGCTTTATAGTAATTTGCATTAAGTATAAAACTACCTGTTGGAAATTTATCAATATAGGCATTAAACTTTTCGGGCGACTGTTGGCAATCGCCTGTCATATAAAGTTTTTCGGCAGAAAGGTATGTAAGAGAATCTTGCTCGGTTAAGCTAACATTTGCAAAATCGCCAAGAGTTTTTGTGTATTCAATATAAGAGTCAACATCGTTTTTTTCGACATAAACATTTTTAATTCCAAATAATGCATCGGTTGCTTCTGATGTGCCGGGAGATTTTTCAACAACTTTTTTATATGTTGCCAGTGCTTCGTCGTTTTTATCGGTATTATAATAAATCATAGCCATTTGCAACAAAGCTTTATTAACGTAACTGCTGCTTGGATATTCTGCTATAATTTTTTGATATGTAGTTATTGCCTGATTATCATCACTTATTGCAACAAAACTTCGCCCAAGTTCATACAAAGCATCGTCGCAGAAAGCAGATTTTGGATAATCGTTTAACAGATTATTTAAAACAACAATTTTATCGTTATATTCCTTTAAAAGCCCTAGTGAGAATCCCTTTTGAAACATAGCATAGTCAACATCTGTGGTTTTAATCTCAATTGCATTATTGTAAAATTCGAGTGATTTTTGGTAGTCTTTCGAAATAAAATAACAGTCGGCAATACGAATATTTGCATCGCCTGTCATTTTTGATTTTACATCGGGCATTCCAGCAGTATATTTTCTGTACCAGACAATTGCATTCTGATAGTCTTTCTTTTTGAAATAACAGTATGCCATATTATAATGTGCAATTTGATATTCGTCCATATTAATTGCTCCAGCCGATAAAATATATTGATTTAAACTGCCCAGTGCATCATCGTAACGTTTAATACGGTAATATGCTTCGCCACGCCAGTAAAGACTTTGAGCTTTATATGAAGCATTATAACGTGAATTATTTAAAGATTTATCGAAATTAATTATTGCATCTGTAAATTTTAAATCGTTGAACAATTCTAAGGCTCTGTAAAAAGTTACTTTTTGA
>MENC01000159.1 GCA_001768155.1 Bacteroidetes bacterium GWA2_30_7 | reverse complement strand
TTTTCATTACATCGTTAGTGATAGTGTAGTCGAAAATAATTTTTAATAACGTATCTTCAGTTTTTTTAATTATTTTTGCATTTGCAATAGCATTCGCAGATGCCGATTTATACGCATTTATTAATCCTCCGGTTCCGAGTAAAATTCCACCAAAATATCTAACTACAATTATTAGAACATTTGTAAGTTCATTAGACAATATTTGTCCGTAAATAGGTTTTCCTGCTGTGTTTGATGGCTCTCCATCGTCGTTTGTTCTGTATATATTGCCTTCTAAACCAAGTCGGTAAGCATAACAATGATGACGGGCATCGTAATATTTTTTCCTTATACTTTCGAGATGTTGTTTTATTTCATCTTCATTACAAACAGGAATTGCAAAAGCAATGAATTTACTTCCTTTATCTTTAAAAAGCCCCTCTGATTGTGATTCTATTGTTAAGTAAGTATCTTTCAATTATTATAACTTTGTAAGTAAAATAATAGAAATTATCGACAAAATTATTCCTATCCAATTTATTAAATTTAATTTTTCTTTAAATAATAATAATCCGGAAAGTACCGAAAAACCAACAATTCCAAGATTATTTAATCCAAAGGTTATTGAACTGTCAAACGAACTGTTGGTTAGTGCTTTAATTAAAAAATACATTGAACCATAGTTTAAGAAACCTAAAATTATTCCGGCAATATAAATTCTGTAATCTTTAAAAAAAACAAATAAATTTTTTTTAAAAAAGCTGAAAATGATTCCAAAACAAAGCGAAATTCCAAAACATAATGCTGTAAAGACCGATAAATTTTGTGGATTAATTATAACTGCTTGTGAATACTTCATTAACGAATCGAGAAATCCAATTCCAATAAAAATTACTAAGGGATATAATAGTCGTTTATTATCTGTTTTTTCTTTTTTGTAAACAGTTAAAGCTATTGAAGATAAAGCAAGTAAAATTGCTACAATTTTTATAATTGTTACATTCTCATTAAAATAAAATATTGAAAAAATAATTGGAAAAACAACCGACATTTTTCCGGCAATGGAAGTAACTGCAATTCCAGCTTTTTGAGTCGAAAGTGCAATCGACATAAACATTGCAATAAACATAAAACCTGCAATTATTGATATAATTATGAATTCATTGGTATAAATATTTGAATTAAAAACATTTTCAGTTGACGATAGCCAAAGTCCTAATGATGTAGCTATTACATAATTAATAATTATAGGAATAAATGTGTTAATTTTTAAATTCTCAATAAATTTGAAAGTAACAAAAATTAATGCCGAACAAAGTATGCTTAGTAAAAGTGATAACATTTTTTTTCACCAAAAGTATTAAATAACTCACGTTGCACAAAAATACTATATAATAAATCACTACTAACCGACTAAAATTTTAATTTTCTTGGAACTATTTATTAGTTAAATCTCTACGAGGTAATGTGAAATTTGGGGGTAGGTTTTATTTTATTGACATAAATCACCTACGGTGAATAGCTCGTAGAGCTTTCCGGTTTTTCACTTACGTTTCATCAATTTCAACAACCGAATCTAATAAAAATCAATTGCATAACCAAACTTAATATATTATTTTTATTTTAACAGTTACAAACTGTAATGATTTTTACATTTTAGATGCAAACTTAATTGTGCAATATATTCTAAAGCTAATGCTTCAAAAATAACTTGACGAAGCGAGTGCTTTGCAAAAACGGATATGGTGGTGTTTTGGACAAGCTACGAAAAACGGGGTACAGTACTGTAGTTGATATTTTTTTGTTTCATTCATATTGCAAAGTAAATATTATATTTTACAAGAATATTGATATAAAACCGTAATAATAAAAATTGCAAACTTGACTAAATTTGTTAATAAAAAGCATTAAAACAATTTTAATTATTCCAAAATAGTATATACTTTTGTAATATACTTAAAATAATAGTTATGAAAACTCTTTCTTTAAAACTCGACGAATTAATTTTTAATGAAACTGAACAAGTATTAACAAGTCTTAAAAAGTCACGTAACCGTTATATTAACGAAGCTATTCAATATTACAACAGGCTTCAGAGAAAACGAATACTTGCAAAACGAATTGAAATTGAATCAAAACTTGTTCAGGAAGAATCATTAAAAATACTTGCTGAATTTGATAATCTTGATGACTATGACAATTAAAAAATATGAAATATGGGTTGCTAATCTTGACCCAAAACAAGGAACCGAAACCGGCAAAATACGACCTGTTTTAATTGTTCAAACAGATTTGTTAAATAAAATTCATCCGTCAACTCTTATCTGTCCTATAACAACTAATGTACAATTACAAAGTAATATTTTACGTGTACATATAAAAAAAGGAACAGCTAAAGTGAAAGAGAATTGTGACATAATGATTGACCAAATAAGAGCTATTGATAATAAAAGATTAATTAAAAAGATTGGGGAATTACCGAAAGAACATTCAGAACTTGTAAAAGAAAATCTTAAAATAATACTTGACTTAATTGATTAAATCAAGGTTTCCATTATAAAGTCAATCAAGTTTTTTAAAGAATAAAATAATTATCTGCAAATTATTTTTGTAATTTTATAAGAATTATTGCTTGTCAAAATTAACTATAGTTTACGCAATCCCATCTTTTCTTTATTGGAAAACACAATTTGTGATTTCCAATTTTTGAACTCTTCTGGTTACATCCTGAAACAAGTTCAGTATAGTACTGAGGTTGATATTTTTTTGCTTCATTCAGATTGAAAATTTAATATTTTTTGATTCTGTAGCTAATGTTGCAAAAATAATTTGAGGGGTAGGTAGCCTTATTAATACCAATAGCTTTAGTAAAAAATTATCAACTTTATTAAAACCTATTTCAGAACGAAATAATCACATAAACCCCAATAATGTTAATATTCCTGAAAAGATAGCCAAAATTCCAGCGTACAGTGTTTCTGTTTTATTTATTTTTTTTTCTCACGAATACCAATATTTGTAAGAATTATTCCTACAACAATTAAAACAAATCCAATAATATGTGCTGCCATAGATATTATAATTAATTGTTTAAAATAACTTATAATTTTTTAGTTATACTTCAAATATATAAATTAATTTAGTTTTACAAACAAATCAGATTGTAAATGAAATATTAAAATATGGTTTAGAAATAAAATAATAATTGAAAATTTAAAACCCTAGCCAACAAAATAATTCCCATAACATTAATTGAATATATTATTTGAATGTTTTACTTTTGGTGAAAAGGAATTAACCAATTGTAAATGTTTACACTCGTTTATTTATGAATTATTAATGAATTGAATATTAAATAAATAATAAATGAGAAAAAGTAAACTATAAGTTAGAATAAACAACTTAAACATTATGGAAAGTGCTGATAAATTTGAAATTGAATTAAAAGAAATTTATGAATTTGCTTGTAAAAATGGACAAAATAAAGTCAATTTATCATTTGAACATCCCCCTGACAATGAAACTGCTAAATTATTTATTGCAGAATGTCTTAATGGATTTAAGAAGGCACAAAATTTAATTGCAAGAAAATTACATGAAATTGAAGAAAATCGTACACAATTAAGAAATGATTTAGAAGTAGCGAAAAGTAAAAAGCAAAAGTGTTCTGAAATTGAATATTTAATTGATACTATTAATTATCAAGAATGTCTAATAAGGAAATTAGCAGATTCAATAGCATGGCAAATTATCAATGGACAACACTATATTGCAAGACGATTGTATTTAAATGAAAACCCACCTTCCTTACTTAATTCAAATATTAATTCTGTAATAAATACTGTAAACCAATTAAATAGTGGTTGTGTATTTGACTTTGCACTTATTTCTGATTTTACATCATTTATTCAAATAGGTGATATTTTTTTTAAGAAGCAAAATGCTTTTCATATAATTGAAGTTAAAGAAGGTGAAAAAAACACTGAAGTAAAAAAAATAATTGATGTTTACAAAAAAGAAGGAAAAGAAATAACAAAAGACAGCTTAATAAGTAATTATAACAAAGGAACTGTTCAGCATATTTTGAGATTTAAAACTCAAATTGAAAGAGGACAAAAAGCATCTAAACTATTAACTTTAGAAAACGGGTTTGACCCTAAAACTGATATACAGGTAAAAATCATTGACTACAAAACACCGTTGAATCGCTTTTATTCTACAATTAATGAACTCATTCAAGATTCTATAGGTAAAAATATGGCTCATATTATAATTGATTCTGGTAGTTTGATTATAGGAGCTTATAGAAATGAGTATTTCCCTTATGGTGAAGTTATCATGCAAAATTTAATCAAGGAAAAAAGTGGGAAAGATTTTCCAGTTTACAATTTTCTACAAAACATTTATATCCCTATTACTGAGCCAATTTATTCAAAACCAATTTTAGACGATTTCAAATTTGACATAATTTTTGGTAGAGTAAAAATTGTAATGGTAATTAATTATGATAAAGTTATAGAATTATTTAATGAAGTTGGATTTAAAACTAAATGGCTTTCAAGGAAAGAAACACATAAATTAAAAGAAAATAAAGATAGTCCAAAATCATTAATAATCATTGACAACAGAGCTATCCAGACAGAATATAAAGGAATAAATTATCATCTTTGTGATGGGTTTACAACAAGAATTATATCTGATAACTTGACTCCTTATTCTGCAATTAAAGCTTTTATTCATATTTTTGAAGAGTCTGGCAAGCTATACGAAGACAAATAGTTACTAAAGCTATCATTATGATAGAATTTAATGGGAGGGAATGTGCACCTTGTCAATGACAAAAAAATATAAACAATCTAACAGTTTGACAAAGCCTTCAAGAAAATGCCTTCCAAATCCAACATTAAACCATATGGTTTTTGCAAATCAAAATTTTATATCTTTGATATTTTGAATATAAAATTACTAATATTGCATTAAATATTACATTTTAAACCGAATAGAAAAAATTAAATACATTAATTATTATGCGAAAATTAATTGGATTTGGCAATCTTGCTAATGATGCACCGTGGGTTTGGCAAACCCCCTTTCTAAAGCGAGAACATTTATCTTCAGTTTATTTTACAGATGAGAAGACTGGTTATGCTGTTGGCTGGGAAGGAACAATTCTTAAAACTAATAATTCCGGTTTAAATTGGATTGCTAAATCAAGAGAAAGACCTTTTAATTGGATTGTAAAATCAAGAAAAAAAACTATAGATTTATATTCTGTTTATTTCACCGATGCCAATACTGGTTATGCTGTTGGTTGGGAAGGAACTATTATGAAAACTATCGACGCTGGTAATAATTGGACTTTTCAAACTAGTGGAACATTACAAAATTTATTATCTATATATTTTACTGATGCCAATACTGGATACGCTGTTGGTACTGGAGGTGCAATTATAAAAACCAGCAATGGTGGTATTAATTGGACAGCACAAACAAGCGGAACAACTAATTC
>MENC01000158.1 GCA_001768155.1 Bacteroidetes bacterium GWA2_30_7 | reverse complement strand
CCAAAAGTCGTTTGTGTCAAGTTTGTTATTTCTTCCTTTTCGGTAATCGTCAAAATATACCGTAGATACTGGGAAGTTTACTCCTTCTGCTATTGTCGTAGAAGCACAAACAAATTGAACCCTTTTTTCTCTAATCAGATGCTCAACCAGAAGCTTCGTCTCATCAGACATTCCAGAATGGTGAGTTACAATTCCTTTTTCTATGACACGTGATAAAAGTGTTTGCCTCCCGACTTCATCTTCTATGAATTTTTTTACCAGCTTAACATCTTCGTGAACTTCAAATTCTCCAACTATTTCAGAAATGAAACTTGCTTTCTCATTTGCATACCCTTTACCATTACATAATACTAAAAATGCCTTTTCTTTTTCAGCAAAGTGTTTTACTGAAAATTCTAAAATTTGAGACTTGTCGCCTGTACTCACAATTTCATAAGGATTATTAATAATTGTCTTTCCAATTGGCTGTATAGATTCATACGGAGACGGAAGCACTTCTAAGTGAATTTCATTCTTTGTTCTTTTAGGAGTAATGTGGGTATTAATTCCCAACATTAATTTTTCTGAGGGTTTCCAATCAACTTTAATTGAATTTCCTCCTCCAAGCCATTCTGTAATTATCGTATCCGCATTTTTAATAAATGGAGATAACAACATATATTTTGCATTTGGTCTTTCTCGTCTTAAAATCGCCAACAATAATTCTAATTTAGCCCCACGCTCTCCGTTTTGAATGGTATGGGCTTCATCAAGAATAAACATTGAAACATCATCTACTGAAGTATGCTTTCTTCTAATTAATAAATCTAACTTTTCAGGGGTTGAAATAAGAACATCTATTTTTTCGTCACCGCTTAGAAATGAATCTTCTGTTGGATCTATTTCTATCGCTGATGATGTTTTTTCAATTATAAAATCAAGCGATTCTAAATCAGATTTTAAATCAAAATAGACTTGATTAACTAATGCTCTCGAAGGTACTATATAAACAATTTTCGCATCTGCCCTTAATGCTTTAGTAACAATGATGTTAAATTCTGCCAAGAGTGTTTTTCCTGCACTCGTAGGCATTTGCAAAACCGTAACATTAGAAGCTACATTCAATAAATTTCTAGACAATGCTTCTCTTTGGGAGGGCAGAAGTTCCAAAATACGCAGTTCAGCTTTCCTTTTGCAAAGGAGTTTAATCTTGTCATTGAATTTAGTTTGAGTCCAAATGGCATTTTTATACATTGTGTTCAACCCAAACTCAAAAAGTTGAAACACGCTGTTTAGCCTTGGTTCATTTTTGACTAACTTCTTTGCGATATCCAAATGTTGTCTGATAACCGCATCTAATCGCTCTTTATAATCATACCCTTTAATTAGATAAGTAGCGGTTTCAACAACTGCTTTAGATAAATGATATAAGGAAAGTAATATATATGCTTCTTGAACTTCTTTTGCAGTAGAAAACTGTTTTAAATATGCTTCTTCATAAGCTTGTTGTTCTTGCTTTAATATTTCTATTATTGCTAAAGCTTTTTCAACATCTGTGAAACCTTCTTGCTTACGCACTAACAAAATATAAGATTCCATTGCCTTGTTGAGTAATCTATATTTCCAATTTGTATTTTCCTCCGTTATAGGATTATACTCTTTTAAATCTACTCGGATACTAATTTGTTTATCTGCCTTTAATGCGATATTTGCCAAATAAAAGTAATAGAGTGTTTTAGAATCAATTCCTTCTATCCCAAACACCTCATCAAACAAAGAAGTGCCTACTTCTGAATTTATATCAATAGATTTTAAAAGTTTGTAAGCGATTGCCCTTGTTGACTGAACCTCATCCCCAGAAAAAATAGTGTTAATTAAATAAAAAGAGAGCCGCAAAACTTCTCCATCATTTATTTCACTTGAATAAGGGAGTTTTAGTTGACCCAATATGTATTTTTTTTCACTTTCGTTAAGAAGTGAAGAAATTGATTTCTTTTTTAATATGATATCAATAATATTACTCATATTAGCTTGCTATCAGCTCTTGTACTTTTTTATAAAATAAATCAACAGTATCTTTTATGGTTTTGTCACTGAATGAAAGAATTGAGAAATAAACTTTTCCTGGTTCAAATTCTTTCTGATTTGTTTTCATTTTTCCAAAATCTGAGTTTTCATTAATACAAGTATGGTCTCTGATTAATGTACAACCATAAGTAATGTTAACGTTATCATTCAGTTGGTGCTCAATACTAATTATTGCAAAGCCTAAAATTTCAGCATCTTTTGTGTTTAATCTACGAGCATAATCCGATAATCTCTGCACAACAATCGGAGTTTCATTCTTGTGATTAAGTTGTGTGTTGTATATCGAATCTTTGGTTGAATCTACAACGGGAGGAGGAGATTTTTTGTCAGCGGATACTTTTGCCTCACCTAATAAAATTTCTACTTGTGAGTCTCCAATTTTCCTATACCCAATGGCATCAAGTCCTCTGCCCGGTAGTTCTGCCCGCTCTCTGAAGGTGATATTTTTAAGTGGAATAACAAACCGCTCCCCATCAGGGAGTTTCTCCTCAAAATAATAGGTCATTAATAACTCTCCTAAATCACTGCGATAAATATCGTTGAGGACATTAGGTTCTAACCTTAGCTCTCTTTTCCTATCAATAGGAATAGTGTTTTTAGTAATGATTTGCTTTAATGCATCTGTCCCAAATCCAAGATTTTTATATAATATCTGTTCATTAATATTACTGAAATCAAATTGAGTTTGAGAACGTATCTTCAAATACTCTTTAGTAAAGTAATTAAGAAATTTTTCGCCTATTGGTATGTCTATTTTCTCAAATTTATGCATAAGCTGAAAATCAACGTCAAAAGTAATTCGATTTACTAAGAATGTTCATATTTAATTCGTTATTTGTCGGGAATGCGGTCTTTTAAGGTGAGGCATAACATTTAAGAATAATCAACTTATTAAATACCAAATCCCATCAATTATGATTGATTTTTTGAATTACTATTTTTAATTCCAGCAATTGTTATTATTAACAAAATGGAAATTATTAAAATCCATGCCCAAAAAGGAAAAATTGGCGTTTCTCCTGCTGCATAGCTATGCATTCCTTTCGATAAATAATAATTAACTCCAACAAAAGTCATTATAACACTACCAAATCCAATTATTGCACTTAAATTAAATACATATAAGCTTTTTAATTTCGGAATAAAACGTAAGTGTAAAATAATTGTGTAGGTAGTTACAATTATTAATGCCCAAGTTTCTTTTGCATCCCAACCCCAGTATCGTCCCCACGATTCGTTTGCCCATACACCGCCTAGAAAAGTTCCGATTGTAGCTAATCCAATTCCAAGAATTAAATTCATTTCATTAATATAAGTTAGTTCTTTAATAACTAGATTTAAACGGCTTGCATTTCGCACATTTTTAAAAATATAAAGCATCATATTAATTAAACCAAGAATAAATCCTGAGCCTAGAAAACTATAACTAATTGTTAGTGTTGCAACGTGAATAATCAGCCAATATGATTTTAAAACCGGTTGCAAATTAGTTAATTGAGGGTCGTAACTGCTATGTCCTGCGGTCATCAGCATGAAAAAAGCTAAAAGGGCTGCTGATGCAATTGTAATTTTTGAATTTTTAATAAAAAAGAATCCGCCTAATATCGCTCCCCATGCTACTAATAATAGGGCTTCGTATCCATTACTCCACGGAGCATGACCAGATAAATACCATCTTAATATCATACCGTAAGTGTGATATAAAAATGCCAAACCAAGAATAATAATAAAAAAACTTAGCAATCGTTTAACAAGTTTATTAGTTTTTTCTCTTAAATTATCGACAAAAGCAAGTATTAAAAGTACAAAGCTGAGTATTCCATAAATATTTCTAAGAATGACAAATATGTTAGATTTGTTGTAATGAACTTCAAAACTTATTTGAGAATCGGTAGGTAATTTATCAGCAATTGAACTACTTCTCTGAATACTTTTAAAATAACCAATAATTCTATCGGCTTTTGCATAATTTTCGTTTTTTGAAGCAATTGATAACTCTGAAAAGTATAAACTTAACATATTTCTAAAATTAAGTTGTTTAAGTTTTAAATCGTCGTTAATTACTTTATAACTCCCTGAAAGTGTATAATATGCCATTGTATCTGTCCAACTTCCCCAATTACTGATATTGCTATTTTGTGAAGGGAAAATTTTAATAAATGAGGCATCATATACCATCATGCAAATATTAATTCTTTCGTCAACTTTAATAATTTCTTTATCGAACGTATTTTGCTCTGATTGCTTTTTTCGGAAAGCACTTTCTGCATATTCTGTAAGTTTATATCTTTGCATCCCATCGAAAAAATCGTAATACGAAGCATATTTTTCTTTAATACCCAAAATATCTCGAACAGACTGTTCTTTTACATATATAATTTTTTGAGCTTTCCAATATTCAGCATCTATAACCATATCAATAAAAGCCTGCATATTATTTATTGTACCTTTTTCCAATAATTCAAATTTATCTTTACGAGAAATTTTATGAATTATATCGTTTGCTAAAGTATGAAGAGGTTCTATTCTACCATCATAAGTTTGAACAAGTAAATGTCCAACTTTTTCAGCATGTTCTGAAGACACAGTAGGTTTTGTGTTTGTTTGAGAAAAAGAGATTGCAGTAAATATTAAAATTAAAATAGTTGTTAATCCGGCTTTTCTTAGTTTTTGAATTTCTGTAATATTTTTACTTAAATATAAAAATCTGGAAGTTTTATTAAATAACGTCAATACAAATCCTAAACAAAGTATGATATAAGCAATATATGTTATCCAAGTACCATAAAAATCGTGATTTACAGAAAGAATAGTTCCACCTTCGTCATTATCGTAGGATGATTGAAAAAACCTGTAACCATCGTAATCCAAAACATTATTCATAAAAATTCGATGGTCTTCATTTAGGTTATTTCTTGAATCATTTAATGTAACTTCGCTTGCATAAGATGATGGGCTCATTGAACCTGGATAACGTTCTAAAATAAAATCTCTTAATTTTAATGAAAATGGTAACTCCATTTCTGTTTCACCAAATGCCAGACTTAAATTCAAACCATCAACATTGGCATTTTGATATTGAGCCAAATATCCTGAACCTCCAAAAACGTTAGTTTCGTGAATTTTTCCATTGTATTCAACTTCAACTACAAGTGCATCAATGCCATTTTCGTCGGGCTTTCCTGATATTATTTCTTTTTTTGCATTTTTATAGAATTTAGAAAATAAAAACATCATTTTACCTGATGAATAAACATTTTGTGCAGAAAATTCATATATGGAATCTTTAAAAATTGAGTCAGTTAGGTTTGTAGCTATATTTGACCGTATTAAATTTACTGGCGATTTGAGCATTAATTTTCCATTATTGTCAAATACAATAATCGATGTT
>MENC01000157.1 GCA_001768155.1 Bacteroidetes bacterium GWA2_30_7 | reverse complement strand
TGTTTGACCATGAATTGTATAATAGTGTTTTGGTTTCCGACCTTATGATAACGCCGCCAAATGTTGTAAATGTTGGCGATAGCATGGAAAATATTATGAAAATGTTTGAAGAATCTGCGGCATGGAATTTACCTGTGGTTAAAGGCGATGAATATATTGGATTTGTATCAAAATCAAAAATTTTCTCTGCTTATCGAAAGATGCTTATTCGCTTTTCTGATGAATAAAACTAATGGTTATGTTATTAGTGCCTCTAAGAAAACGCTGTTTTTTAGAAATAACAAATTTTCAATCTTCAAAAAACAAATAAATCTCAAATTACAATTATCTAATATTCAAACGGTTTTGAGATTTAGAATTTTGAGAATTGGAATTTATTTGACATTTGTTTTTTGTTTTTTGGCATTTTATTATTAACACTCTTTAGTAGTTTAAGATTGCTTCGTTCCTCGCAATGACGTGAATTAGAACTTACCAAATTATTAATCTATTGTAACATTAAGACCTTTATTTATTAAATCGTCTTTATATACTTTTAGATATTCAAACGAACCTTTTTTAATATCACATTTTCCTTTGTAATGTGTAATATAGGCACATTGTTCGGCTTGTTCGGTATTATGTCCACAAACCTTAATTAAAATATCAATTACATACTCAAATGTATTAACTTCATCGTTATGAAGTATCAACATATTGTTCTCTAATTTATTAGCTAAAGAGTTATCTTTGTTCTTTTTGCGTTCTTTAGTCTCGTTTTTCTTTGTATTTGTCATTTTGCAATGTTTTACTTGTTCAATAATTTTTTTGCTTCTTCGACTGAAATTTGTTTATTTCCTTTAAATGCAATCACAAATGCATCTGGTGCACCGCTGTTTACAACTATATTTTTGGTTTGAACTGCTTCATCATAATTTTTGAATTTTCCAACTGTATATAAAGTAACTCCTTTTTCGTTAGCTTTTTGCTCGAAATCTTTCATTGATGCTATTTTCAATAGTGAGCTGACAACATTTGTAGGAACTTGTTTTTCGTAAGCTCCAACCTGAACTTTAAATATAATATCAGAATTATCAGTTGATGTTGATATATCTTTATCGGGAATATTTATTGCAGATGTTGAAGCTTTTTTAGTACTTCCTTGCTTTTCAATTCTACGAGCTTCGTCAAGATTTAATCGTTTTCCATTTTGATATGCAACTACAAAAGCATCGTTTATTCCTACTCCAACAATTTTGTTTTTTTCGCTTCTGGCAGATTCGTAATTATCAAAAACTCCAGTTGTAAGACGTATAAAACCAGATTCGGTTTGTTCTTTATAAATTGGATTCAAATTATGAATTTTATCGGCTGTAGGTAAGGTTTTAAATACACCTATTTGAACTGAAAATAATAGTCCATCAACGTTTTTAATATCTGTAGCATTAACTTCAGTTCTTCCAACTGTTTCGGCAATTGTTTTTGTTTTATTATTTGTATTTACATTTAAAGCAACATCAGTTCCAGTGGTTGTTTGCGATTTAACCATCTGAATTTCATTAGCTGAAATTTTAGAATAATCGGCAACACAATTATCGGTTCCTGCTTTAATTATATTTGATGCTTGAACCGGAGAAATTTTATTTCCATCAAGATAAGCTACGATAAATGCATCTGGATAACCCATTTTTTTAACTTCATTCAAAACCATCCTTGTAGCTTCTTCTGACCTGAACATACCTACAAAATATCTTGCATATTTAGAATTTGGCAATTTTTCGCCTGTTACAGGATATAATCCTTTAAAAGCTGTTTGTTCGATTGGATTTACAAATGCTCCAACTTGTACTTTAAAAACTATACATTCCGGAATCTTAACATTCATAGGTATTGGATTTGAATTAGAATACGGACATTTTGCTTTTAGCGAAAATCCAAATACAAAATCCTTAGAATTTAAATCAATTTTATTATCATTAGTTTTAGTTTTAGTTTTGTTGCTTGTAATTGTTCCGGTTGTACTTTGCTCGTTTATAGGTTTTTCACCAATTATTATATTTGTGTTATTGTCTTTTTCAACATTTACAGGTTTTGTTACAATTGGCTTAACTACTACAGTATCTGTTTTTTCTGTTTTATCAGTGTTAATATTTTCGGCTGTTAAATTATTATTTTTTTCATTTACTGATGTTATATCGGCTTTTGTTTTTAAAACAATGTCTTTGTTAACGCCAATATTTTCAACAATTAAAGAATCTTTTTGAGCTAATTGTTCAACTGTTGGTATATTCAAATAAATTCCATAAGCAAGTTCCATTTCATCAATTGCTACTTTTTCAAGACTATCGGCTTCTGAAAGTAAATTTATGTTTGGTTTTTTATCTGTGTAATATTTATCACGAAGTTTTTTAGCCTTAGAAAAATGAACATTTGCATCTTTTTCGAGTTGTTTTCCTTGTCGGGCTTTATCTGAATTATCTTTAAGTCTTACAGGTTTAACATAATCTTCGTAAATAGAGAACTTTGTATTATTAACTAATTCGTAATTTTCAGAGGCTTTTATTTTTAATTCTAAACTTTTTTTCTCAGCTTTTTCGGCATCTTTTATTGCAGCTTTTTTTTCTTTTTCGGAATTAGTTGTCGCAGCTTTTTTTCTTAAATCTTCTGCTTGAATCTGATTAGTTTCGGCTTCTTTAAATTGCTCATCTGCCTCATTCAATTTTAATCTGGCAGCATCGAATGCTTCAACGTCGTCTTTAGTAAGTTTTATTTTATCTAATACTAATTTTTCGCGTTCTGCTTTTAAATGTGTAACATAAACTGGTTTGTTAAGTAATTCCAGTACATCAACTTTCACTAAACTATTATTTGATGCAAATACTATTGGGTCAATTTCAATCATTGAATTTACAGCAACTTCTTGATTGTCGAGTGCTTTCTTTTCAAATTCTGTTGCTTTTTTTAAACTACTAACTTTTTGTTCAACAGAGGTTAAAGCTGATTCATCTTTTCTTAATTTTTGTGCTTCGTTATAATAAATATCTGCTTCTTTGATATATTGTTTAGCAATTATTGTATTATTTCCAACATCAAATAATGAATCAACCATTACTGCAAGTTGATTTTTATAAATATCGTATTTAATGCTGTCGGCTTTTCCAAATTGTTTGTAGGCATTAACTAATTCTAATTTTGCTTTATTCTCTTTTTCAGATAGTTCGGCAAGTTGTTTTGCTTTTTCTTTTGGATTATTCAGAACTTTTGCTTTTTCTTTTTGTATTTCAATTTCTTCTATTTGCTTATTTGAAGATTCAATCATTGTTGTAGCAATATAATCCTGTTCTCTGAATTTTTGTAAACCAACTTCTTCTTCGTATAAAAGAGTTATTTCTGATGCTGTTTGTTGTTTGTTGTTTGTTGTTTGTTTATTGTTTGTTGTTTGTTGTTTGTTGTTTGTTGTAGAATTTGCTGCTAAAAGAGGTTTAATTTCGGGTTTAACTCCATCATTTTTGGTTTTTATATATAAATCTAGTGCATTTTTTTGTTTTGAAATTGAAATTTGTTCTAATCCTTTTGCTTTTTCGAGTTCAGATGCTCTGGTATTGTAACTTTCTATTGCTGGAGCATTTTTTCTTATTGTGCTAGCTTTATTAAAATATATTTTTGATTCATTTTCAAGGCTATTAGCTAGTTTAACATCTGCATTATTAGCAACATAGCTATTTTTATTAAGTACTTCGTCGAGAATTTCATGTTCTTCATTATTTACAAGTGCATAAGTTTCGTCATATATTTGGAAGTCGTTTTGTGCTTTAGCGAAAATTTCATCTGCTTCTTTTAAATATTTAGCTTTTTCTTTAGGGTTTTTTGAGCTTTCGGCTTGTTTATATAATTTTTCTGCCGCAGTTTTTTGTTCAATCCAGTTTTTATAAGATTTATCTGCAAATAATTTATCTTCGGGAGCAGTTTCCAATTGAAGTTTTTGCTTATCATCTAATGGTATTTCATTTTCAGGAATATAGTTCGTTGCTTTTATTAATAAATCAGTTTCGGAAATATTGGTTGTAGATACTTCTGATGAAGAATTTGATTTTATATTTTCAGCATTTTTTGTTGAAGCATCGGCTAAATCTTTATTAGTTGAAACATTTGCTTCAAGTTGTTTAATATTTTCTTGAATTGCAACCTTTAATTCCTGATTACTAACAGTATCTAATCCCAATTTAAGTATGTCGATATTTTTTTGATAACCATCGGCTATATTTTCATAATATTGTGCTTTAAAAAGCTCTTTATCATACTGTTGTTGTGGGTCTTTACTATTTTCATTTCCGGCAAATGGGAATGCTTGTTCGTTGTATGCTACATTATCCGAATTATTTTCTGATGTATTATTATTACTTTTTTCAGATTGTACTGCCATTGCAAATTTTTTGTCGGACTGTTGTTTTTTTATTTCTGCTAAATACTCCAACTCTGTTATTTCTTTTTGAAGCTTCTCTTTATCTGTTCCTTCGGGCATTTTATTTAATTCTGTTTTTTTAGAATTAATTAAAATATGCATTGAATCGGCAACTTGTTCATTTCGTTTAGCTTGATTATATAAATCTTGTGTATTTTCTTCTTTATTTGCAGTAGATTCGGCTAGTACTTGCGATGATTTATTTTCAAGAGTGCTAATATTAGTGTCGGCTTGTGATGTTTTTATTTCTGCAGTATAATTCTTATCTGCTGTAAATTCTTTTTCGTAAATATCTTTTTCTAATTGAGTTTTATTAACTTCAGCTACTTGTTCGGCAGTAGTATTTAACTGGGTATTTGTGGAAGAAATTTCTTGAGATAATGTTTTCAAAAATGTAACTTCATCATTAAGATTATCAACTTCGTAAGTAAGTTTTTGTGATTTTGCAATTAATTCAGATTCTTCATTTTTTTTGCTATTATACTCATTAGTTTTTTCTACTAATTGAGTTTGAAGTTTATTTTTGAATGCAGCATTTGCCGGATTATTTATATCGTTTCTTAAATTGTTTACTTCTTTATCGGTATTTTCTGCTTCTGTTGTTTTTTTCTTAACATCGGCAAGTGCAGTTTCAAGTTCTTTTG
>MENC01000156.1 GCA_001768155.1 Bacteroidetes bacterium GWA2_30_7 | reverse complement strand
AACCAGCTTTAATAAGAAAACTATCGCCATGTCCGTGATAACATCCTGCAAATTTTACTATTTTTTCTCTTTTAGTGAATCCTCTAGCAAGTCGAATTGCACTCATAGTTGCCTCAGTGCCAGAATTTACCATTCTCACTTTTTCAACCGATGGAACCATTTTGCAAATAAGTTCTGCCATTTCTGATTCAATAATTGTTGGTGCACCATAGCTTGTTCCTCTTTGGGCTGCATCATTAATTGCATCAATAATCATATCTGGTGCATGACCTAAAATCATTGGTCCCCAAGAACCTACAAAGTCTATAAATGTGTTACCATCAATATCTTCAATTTTTGAGCCTTTTGCTTTTTTAATAAATAAAGGACTTCCTTTTACGCTTTTAAAAGCACGTACCGGAGAATTAACTCCGCCGGGAATAACTTCCTGAGCTCGTGCAAATTCTTTTTTACTTTTTTCTATATTCATATTTAGATGTTTTTTTACTTTTTATAAAATTTAATTACTCAAAATTAATTCTTCCACTTTTTTAATAAACTTTTTTGTAGGTTCAAATAATCTCAATACTGTAGCCTCATCATTATCAAAAAAATCATTATAGTCTCCCTTTAAACGCTTTTCAAAAAGTTCAGTATAACATTTAGCTAAATCTTTGCTTATTTTTCCAGATTGGACAAATAAATGTCCAAATTTCTGCCTACTTCCAGAATGGCTTGAAACATCAATTTTATTTTTTACAAGTATTGCTCCAACTACATAAAAACAAGAATAATACATTCTATTAATTGCTGTATTCCAAAATTTATTTTCGATTAATACTTCAACTTCTAAAATTGTTTCTTTAGCACGATTGAGCCTATAATTAATAAAATCGTTAAGCAAATAATCTGTCATAGCAGACGACCCTCCTTCATTACATTTAAGTAAAATGGAGTAACTTTATATTTATTATTCCATTCAGTTTCAGAATAAACCATAGGGCTTATAACTTCCCCTGTTTCAAACTCTAAGTCATATAATGAATAAGTAATTCTTAATTCTTCTGCTGTTGAAATTTTATCTTTATTTAAAAGTATTAATAAATCCCAATCAGAATCGGACTTTGCAGTTCCTCTTGCTCTTGAACCATACAAGTATATCTTAGCCGAAGGATCACTTTCAAGTATATTATGTTTTATTCTTTTTAATATTTTATCAGTTTTATTCATTTTGAAAAAACAAACTTCTATTAAGAATTATTACTTCCTACTATTTAAAATTATTGCAACTTCTTTTGCATGATATGTAATAATTATATCAGCACCTGCACGCTTAATTGATGTCATAATTTCCATAATAAGACGTTTTTCATCAATCCAGCCATTAGCTGCTGCTGCTTTAACCATTGAAAATTCGCCACTTACATTATAAGCTGCAACAGGCATTTTAAATTCATTCTTAACTCTATAAATAATATCAAGATAACTCAATGCTGGTTTAACCATAACAATATCAGCACCTTCTTGAATATCAAGCATTACTTCACGAACAGCTTCGTCCGAATTTGCAGGATTCATTTGGTATGTAGCTCTATCTCCAAACTTTGGTGCACTTTCGGCAGCATCTCTGAATGGACCGTAAAAACCACTTGCATACTTAGCTGCATACGACATAATTGGAATTTTATAATATCCATTCTCATCTAATGCTTTTCGAATTGCACCTATTCTACCATCCATCATATCACTTGGAGCAATAATATCAGCACCGGCTTCAGCTAATGAAACTGCTTGTTTTGCAAGTATTACAAGTGTTTTGTCATTATCAACATCGCCATCAACGATTGGTCCGCAGTGTCCGTGAACAGTATATTCACAATTACATACATCGGCTACAAGACATAATCCGGGAACTTCTTTTTTTACGGCTCTTAATGCACGCTGAACTATTCCATTATGTTCGCAAGCTACGCTTCCATCATCATCTTTATGTTCGGGAATTCCAAAGAAAAGAACAGATTTTACTCCAAGTCCCCATATTTCTTTACATTCTTTAACAATATTGTCAACAGAATACTGGAAATTTCCAGGCATCGATTTAATTGGATTTGCAACATTTACGCCTGGGCAAACAAATAATGGCATTATTAAATCGTCAACAGAAACAGATGTTTCAGTTACCATTTTTCTAACTACAGGGTTATAACGCAAACGGCGTAATCTAGTACTTGGAAATGATGAGTTTGTGTTCATAATATTTTATTTTAGTTACTATAATATTTCAATATTTCGGAAATAAGCCCTTCTGTATTCGATTGTTGTGCAGTAAATAAAGGTTTTACTCCATACTCTTCAATTGCTTTTGTAGTTGACTTTCCAATACTGCCAATCTTCAATTTTTTCAAATTTTCTTTACTATTAAAAACCTCAACAAAGTTATGAAATCCTGATGAACTTGTAAATATAATTATATCGTATTGAGCATTATTTATAATTTCAAGGTAATGTTTATCAATATAATCAGGCTTATATGTTTCATAACAATTTATTCTGGTGATGTTTGCAAAGCCTTCAAGTTTGTTTTCAATTGTATTGCCGGCAAGATTTCCTAGCAATAACAAAATTTTAGAATTTTTAGTTATTACATTGTTTTTCAGTTCAGTCGCAAATGTCTCTGCTAGATTACTTTTACTTATATAATCAGCAACTTTGCCATATTTCTCTAATTCTTTTCCAGTTTTTTGACCAATAACGGCAATATTAATATTTTTTGAAATATTAATATTTCCAGTTAAAGTTTCAAGCTTTTTAAAAAAATAAATTATGCCATTCTTACTTGTAAAAATAAGCCAATCAACTGTTTGAATATTCTTTAAAACTACTGATTCTTGTTCTGAAATAACTGATTCCTTAACAGAAATCATAGGCAGATTAATAACTTTTGCGCCTAAGACTTCAAGTGGTTTTGCAAATTCTGTGAAGTTTTCCTCGGGTTGGGTTGAAATTATTATTTTATCTTTGATGTTATTCATTATCAGATATATCGCTTAAACAAGTTTGATAAACCTTTAATGCAATTTTGTCAACATAAATTTTTTTTAGAGAGGATATTTTCCTGATTACTTGCTTTTCTGGAACAAAAGTTAATAACTGGCACCTTACCTGACTTTTCTTCTTTGGAGGCTTTGTAAACATATTATCAGACAAATGAAAAGATAATTCATCATCAATCTCTTTACCAGTAATCATTGTGCAAATAAAACAGTTATCTATTTCATGAATTAATGAATCAGATAATACAATTACTGGATGTGGCTTAAAATCTCCATTTGGTAAAAGGAAATTAACCTCTACAATATCTCCTCTTGAAATTGTCATTAAAAAATATCTGATGTTTTTTCATCTAAATATTTAGAAAATGCTGTTGATGAAGTACAAAAAATCGCTTCACTTGTTTCTCTGTCAGTTGTAATTTTTATAGGTTTACTATTTATGTTTTCCCTAAAAAAAAGCTGTTTAACTCCATTAATAGATTTTATAGCTTCAACAATACTGTTTATAGCTTTTTTATCTGTTATTCTTATTACAACTTCCATATTGCAAAGTTAATTATTTTTTATTGATTATTAATGGTTTAATCTATATGTAAATTTAAATTCCCAAATCGTATAACTTAATATCCTGTTTGTTACATTCCTCTAATAATTCATTAGCCATCTTTTTAGCTAAATCGAATGCTTTTTCAAAAGTTGTTGTATTTGTGGCTTTTATAAATCTTCCAGATTTTAATTCACCAGCTAAAACAGTTAGTTCAACTTTATTATCAAATACTTGTGCATAAGCTGCTAATGGAAATTTGCAACCTCCTTCAATTTCTGCCATAAACACTCTTTCTGTTTTCACAGCAAGTTCAGTTTCTGCGTGATTTATCTTTCTAATAACTTCTATAGTTCGTTTATCGTCAGCACGACATTCAATTGCAATTGCACCTTGCCCTATTGCCGGCAACATTTCTGTAACTTTCAAATAAGCATTTTTATGAATTTGCTTTCCTAAGCGTCGCATTCCGGCAGCCGCCAATATTATTGCATCATATTGACCTTCTTCAAGTTTACGAAATCTTGTATCAATATTTCCTCTTAAATCTGAAAAAGTAGCTTCGGGTAAAATATTTCTTAATTGAATTATTCGTCTTGGGCTTCCTGTTCCAATTTTAATATTTTTTGGAACTTGATGAATTGTTTGATTGTTTCGAGTAAGAAATAAATCGGAAACATTTTCACGTTTGGGAAAACAAGCTAAAATTAAGCCTTCGGGACATTTACTTGGAACATCTTTTAAGCTATGTACAGCAAAATCAGCAGTGTTATCTAAAAGTGCATTTTCAAGTTCTTTTACAAAAACTCCGGTTCCGCCAAAACTTACTAAAGGCTTGTCTGCAACATTATCACCCTGAGTTCTTAAAATTGAAATATCAAAACTACAATCAGTATTTTCATTTTTAATTGCATCTACTGTTTGTCCTGTTTGAGTACTGGCTAAAAGGCTACCTCTTGTAGCAACTATAAAATTAATTTTCGTGTGAGTTTGAGGCATTGTGATGATGATGTGGATGATTAATTGGTTCTGAGCAATCTACATTACTATGTGGATGTCCGTTGGAATGTGAGTGTGGATGACCTTCCTGTATTCCATTTGGATGAATTGGTGGATGTCCCTTTGGTATTCCATGTGGATGACCGCCCATCATGCCGTGAGGATGACCATTTCCACTCATTTTTTCCATTACATTTATATTGAAAGTTTTTTTCAATACATCTCCAACATGGTGAAGGTCTTTTGCATCAGTTACTTCTTTAAGATTAAGCATAATGGTTTTTATTATTTTATCGCCATATACTTCCATCATTTTTTTTACAATAACTTGTTGTTGTTCTGAAAGTGTGCCTAAATCTTTACGATAACAATCGAAAATACCATTTTGCATACTTTCAAAATCTTTTTTGATTTCTCGCATAACCGGCACTATAGATTGCTTTCCGTACCATTCAAAATATTTTTGTTCTGTTTCGGCAATTATTTTTTCGGCACTTTTAATTTCATTTGCTCTTTCATCTAAATTTGTAATTACCATGCTTTCAAGGTCATCAATTGTAAATACAAAAAATGGATTTTCTAATTCAGTAATTCCGGGGTCAATGTTTCTTGGAACAGAAAGGTCAACAAAAAACATTTTTTTCATTGTATCTCCAATAGAAACAAAGTCTTCTTTTTTAACAACATAGTCTTGTGCACCGGTAGATGCAATAATTACATCCTGTTGATAGTATAAACTTTTTCTATCTTCATAATCAACAACTTTTGCATTAAATTTTTCGGCAAACTCATCAGTTTTTTGTTTTGACCTGTTTGTTATTGTTATATTACAATCAATTTTTTGTTTAAGATTTGTTGCAGTTAAATCGGCAACTGCTCCTGCTCCAATTAACATTATATTAATAGTCCTTTCTTCAGGAAATACATCTTTAATCAAGTTTGTAGCAACTGAACCTACCGAAATTGAACCTTTTCCTATTGCGGTTTCTGTTCTAACTCTTTTCCCTACTTGAATTGCCATTTGGAATAATCTGTTAAGATATTCTTTTGTCGTATTGTGTTCTTGTGCTGCCTCATAAGCACATTTTACTTGACCTAAAATTTCATATTCTCCAACTATCATCGAATCAAGACTTGATGCAACTCTGAATAAGTGAGTTACAGCTTCTTCACAATTAAATCTATATAAAAATGGTTTAAACGAAGAAACCGGAATATTATGAAAATCGGAAATAAAATTTGTTACACTTTCAAAAGCAATATCAACATCATCGCCTATTGCATATATTTCGACTCTGTTGCAAGTAGAAAGTATAACACATTCTTTAATAGATGAATAGTTGCTTAATGATTTTAGTGCAGATTCTAACTTTTCTGATGAAAAATATATTTTTTCGCGATTATCAACTTGCGTTGTTTTGTAATTCAGACCGACTACAACTGTATGCATTTCTTTAATTTTAAAATGATAACAAAATTAATTAAAAAAAAAGACTAAGTGGTGTTAATTTAGTTTAAAAAATGCTGAACTATTAAATATTCTGTATGTTTTACAACTTATAAAATATTGAAATAGTTTTTGTAATACGCATGAAAGTGTATTTATTTTATTTATTTTAACACGCTTGAAGGTGGCTATCGCCACACTTCAAGGTGTTTGATTTAATTGATTTTATACCAAACTGCTCCATTTGACTGAATTACAACTACATCGTTTTGTGCAGTAATTGTTACAGTTAATGAACCATCTATTGTTTGTGCACCATTTCCATCAATAGTAACACTTCCGGCAACTACTGTAGTCTTCTTTATTATATAAATACGTCCATTACAATCAATTGCAGAAGGAAGTGAAATTGTAACATTTGCATTTGCAAGAATTGTATAATCGTTTTGGTCTAGTGTAGTATTCGATACAACAGTTCTTATTGGAAGTGCAAACGAACCTGTATTCGATAATTTTGATGATGGATTTGAAGTTCCAATTCCAACAAAACCATTTCCATCAATGAGCATTTTTTCAGTAGCATTTTGTTCAACAGTGCCTGTAACACCCTCTGAAGCAGTATAAAATGAAATCTTTGAAATGCCTGTGCCACGAGAATTTCCAGCTTTTAATATAAGTTCTCCACCATCTTGGTCGGAGCTAAGGCTTTTAGGCGAACCTGCAATAATTGATAAAGATTTTCCATTCTGTAAAGTAGTATTTGTTGTCATTCCCATTCCAATAACTCTATTATTAAAAGAATTTAATTCGACATCGAAATTTGGTTCATTAACATTTAATCCTAATTTTCCGTTTTTTAATAGTGTTAAAACATTTGAGCGATTATTAGTATGTCCATTACCAACTACAAAAATTGGGTCGGAATCTAT
>MENC01000155.1:7151-7293 GCA_001768155.1 Bacteroidetes bacterium GWA2_30_7 | reverse complement strand
CGGCGAATATGCAAATGGTTGCGAACCATTAACGGTAATATTTAAAGACTCATTACCTGCTTTTTACACATATTTATGGCTTTTTGGCGATGGCGATTCTTCATCTTTAGTTTCGCCATCTCACACCTATCTCGAAAATGGA
>MENC01000155.1:0-7070 GCA_001768155.1 Bacteroidetes bacterium GWA2_30_7 | reverse complement strand
GATAATGTTATTGTTACTGCTTATGGTGGAGATACAATTTGTCCAAGCATTAACACAACAATTAGTGCTACAGCAACTGGTGGAATAGGAAGCCCATATACTTATGTTTGGAATAATGGTTTAGGAAACGGACAATCAAAAGTTGTATCTCCAAGTGCAACAACATTATATACTGTAGTAGCTTTTGATTCTAATAATTGTCAAAGTGTATCCGACTCTGTTATAATTTTTGTTAGAAATTTATATCCCGATAATCTTACAATTGCTTCGGCTGGTGATATTTGTGCTGGTCAAACAACAACAGTTTCGGGAAGTTATTTTGACGAATTTGGAGGTTATACTCTTTCTTGGAATAATGGACTTGGTAATGGGACAGGTCCTTTTAGCGTAAATCCCGACACAACAACAATTTATATTCTTACTGTAACAAACATTTGCAATAATTCAATTTCAGATTCTATTACTGTAAATGTTAATGAAAATCCCGAAATTGGTCTAAACGGCGAATATGCAAATGGTTGCGAACCATTAATGGTAATATTTAAAGACTCATTACCTCCTTTTTACACATATTTATGGCTTTTTGGCGATGGCAGTTCTTCAACTTTAGTTTCGCCATCTCACACATATCTCGAAAATGGACAATATTCTATAACACTTACAGTTACTTCTGATAGAAATTGCACAAGCACATCTTCCGGCGATTCGTATGTAGTTGTAAATGACAATCCAAAACCATCATTATTTGCAAATCCAGTAATTTCTAATATCAGAAATCCAAAACACGAATTTTCTGTTACATCTCCTGTGATTACTAATGTATTGTGGTCGTTTGGTGACGGCGACACGTCATCTGTTTTTACACCTCAACATACTTATTCAGATACCGGCAAATATGTAGTTACTGCTCAAACAATAAACGAATTTGGTTGTATAAATAGTAATGTTGTTAATGTAATTGTAAATCCCGATTATTTTTTAGATATTCCAAACGCTTTCACTCCCGACCCAAATAATCCTAACGGAGGATACTATAATATTAATGACCCGAATAATGACATCTTTTTCCCTTTCACAAAATTTGTAAAAAAATTTAAAATGTCAATTTATAACCGTTGGGGAGAATTAATCTTCGAATCATTAGATGTTAATTTTGGCTGGAATGGATTTTATAAAGGAGAAATTTGTAAGCAAGATGTTTATGTATGGATAATTTCAGTAGAGTTCACCAACAATACAACTGAAACACGAACAGGATATGTAACATTAATTCGATAATTTTTTAACATATATCATGTTGAAAAAGAGCCTCAAACGAAACAATGAACAGGATTATTTTAAAACATATTCCTGTAAATAAACTTCTGAATGTTTTCAAAACTCCTGTTTTGTGCAATGCAGTCCCCACATTTAGATTTTTTTCAATTAAAGCAAACACAGAAATAATTAAAAAAGGCAAAGTAAATTCAATTTGCTTTCAGAAAAATTTGCCTGGAGGGCATTAATGACAATAAAAACTCAAACCACTGTTTAATATTTTCCCGTAGGGAATATACAACATTATACAAGTGGGTATTGTAGTTTGCCATATTTACTTTTTTGTTAATGTCCTACGGACAAAAATTTATTTATATATTGTATTTTATTGACATTGAAGCCCTACGGGCTAATAAATTTATATTTTTCTGAAATCAATTGGAGCTTACAAGGCAAGAACGTTACAATTCTTGCCTTTTTAACAAATATTGATAAGTGCCTTAATTACAACAATTTTACTGATTTCAAATATTTTTCTACTTCAAGCGAATGGTGTTTTGTAAGAAACGATTCGTATTGACCTGAATGTTTATCGTCCGATTCCCAAACTTTGATGCTTGAATTAGCTCGCTTTTCTCTTTTGATTTGAGGGTCGGCTTTATGAGATAATAACATTCTAACAACTTCTAAACTTTTAGCTTCGAATAATGGTGTTGTAAATTCATTACCGGCAAATTCACGCCACTTGTAATTAACATTTGCGCCTTTAGAAATTAAGCTTTTAACCATCGGAATATTATCCATCTGAACGGCTTCAATTAATTTCTGATTGATTTTTATTTCATTTAATAAAAGTTCAAATCCCGAAAGTTTAGGTAATTTTTGAATATCAGGATGAACTTCTTTAATTTTATTCGACCAAATATTAAATTCAATTAAATTAATAAGTTTACTAAAGCTATATGGTATTTCTGATAGCTCATTAGCTTGAACATTAATTTTTTGAATTTTCTGTAAATTACCAATTTCAGATGGTAATTGTAAAATATTATTTGCTCCAATATTAAGTTCAATAAGATTTATCAAATTGCCCATTTCGGTTGGAAGCTTTGTAATGTTATTGTGTGATAGATTAAATATTTCTAAAGCAATTAGCTTTCCAACCTCGGAGGGAATATTATTAATTTCATTATTTTCAAAGTCTAATACTTTTAAAGCACTTAAATTGCCTATTTCTTTTGGAAATCCTGTAAGTTTATTTCTTTCAATATTAATAACTTGAAGAGACTTTAATAAGCCCAATTCAGATGGCAAAGCTTTTAGTTCGTTATAGCTTAAATTTAACTCTACTAATTCTTCTAAAGCAGAAATTTCTGTAGGAAGTTCTTCGATGTTTTTAAATTTTAAATCAAGCTTTTTTATTTGCTTAACTTTATCGGGGTCTGATGGAATTGCATTTATTTTATATTTCTGTGCCCAGCGAACTAGCCTTTTTGATGCACCTTTGTCGGAACTGCTAAATAAACCCATATAATTAATTTTTAATATTTTTGAATTTTAAATATAAACGAAAATTATTTAAAATGATACTTTTTATAAAAAAAATTATTTCACAGCTAATGTATCTGGCAATATTTTTAAAGTATCGTACACCAATCTACCTTGTGTTTTAAAAGAATAAGGATTTTTAATGTTTTCAATTTCTCCATCATCATATTTAATAATTAAAGAATCCATTGTTAACAAATTATATAACCGTAAAGTATCTATGCAATTTGCTCTAAAATAGATTTTTGCAATAGGAATTGTAGTAAATTTTTGTTCGTAACCAACAATACAACTATCATTAGATAAGTGACTTTCGATATACGGAATCCATTTATTCATTTTAGCATTTTGTGCATCTGGCATGTGAATTTCATAAATCAAAATGTCTTTTTGAGCATAAAAATCTTTTCCTTTATTAATGTCTTCGTAAAACGAATTAAACATAAATTTTTGAAATTCAACTACTGAAAGCGATTTAACATTATCGTCGATAAAATCGACAGAAAATTCTATGTTTTCGGTAAATTCCTGATTATTTTCTGAAAAAATTACAGTTTTACTTTCAAGTAATTGTTTTATTTTTTCAACATTTAATTTCTTACTGTCAAAAAAGATTTTTGTAACAACGGGTTCTCCATAAGTAGTTGTAAAACCGAATATTCCTTTAGAATTTTCGAGAAGTTTTGTTAAGAAAAACGAATCATAGCTATCGAAAAAATGACCTAAACCCAAAGTAAGTTCACTAACATTCTCAACTTCATTTTCGGGTATTTTCAGCATATTTTTTTGGGGAGCAAATATTTTTTCAATAAGGCTGGTTCTTGAAATTACTAAGCTATCGAAATAAACTTTAACAGTATGCGATTTTACAAAAGTAGCTGCACCCAGAACTCCATCTATTTCTTTCATTTGTGAAACAAAAGCCGAAGAGCTTCCAAAACATTTAATGTCTTTTAAACCTGATTTTTGAAAAACAGAAGCTTTTTGAATTTGTTCTGCACTTCCCCATTTTTCGTCAATCGTTGGTAATTCATAAGTTGTACCTAAAAACAATCCCAAAACGACTAAACAAATTGTTAAAACTGCCGGAAACCAGTTTATACTTTTTCTGTTAATTTTTAAAGCTCCTTTATTAGGACATGCTGTAATACAATCGCCGCATAAATTACAATCTATATGCTTAATAATCTGAGAGCCTGTAGAAATTTTTATTGCCTGTGGGCAAGCTTTATCACAAATTCTACAATGTGTACATTCATCGTCTTGGCGAGTAATTCGAAGCATTGGCGAAAACCTTGATTTTAAAAAGAATGCTTCTGATAAAAATCCAAAAATTGAAATAATTGCTAATGGATAAACCCAACTTATTTCGAGTCCAAAAACAAGAAGAATTGCATATCCGCCAAAAACTACAACTGTTATAGCAATGAATGAAAAAATATTAGATATTGCTGCTAATGGGCATAAATATTTACACCAAAATTGTCGTAAAAAAATTGCACCAACTGTAACTAATACTATTGTTAAAATCCCCATCCAAACAACTACATCGCTTGTAAAACCACTAAAAGAGGCATAAAAAGGGTCGTATTTTCGACAAAATAATTCACTCGAATCTATTGTAAAATAAAATGTTATAAAAAATAAGGCGTATTTTAAAATTCTTAAAAATCTATCGGCAAAACCTGTAATTGTGTATCTGAATTTGAATTTATCGCCAAGTTTGCCAAACCATTCGGTTGTGATACCAACCGGGCATATATATCCACAAAATAACTTACTTGAAAATACTACACCAAAAGCTAATAAAAGACTCATGGTTATTTGCATAGTAGTCATAGAACATGCTAAATTATTACTTACCAAAAAGCTTGAAAAAGCTTGGGCTCCACCGAGCGGACAATATGCTTCAAAATCGGGAATATATGTTGTTGACATAAAAAATCGTCCGACCATATAAGCTAATAATAAAACGATAGTCCATTGAATAGTAAGCCTATAGTAGTTAAATTTTAATTTTCTTTTTGCCATGATAATTGCATTACAAATTTCTGCAAGATACTGTTTTTATTGAAAATAATTGAGAGGAATAAACTATGTTATTTAAGGTGTTTACACTATTAAAAGGAGTGAATTTGTGAATTTATTTGTATATATTTTCAGAAAAATAGCGGCTTAAATGATTTTTTATAATAATATTATTATTGTTTGTACTTTGTACAAGCATGTTGGATAACGGAAACGTGTAAAAACCGTTTTAATGGTTTTTTACACAGTGTTATGTGCCGTAATAATATCTTTATTGGTCGAATATTAATATATCAGATAAAGTTTCAATTGTGTTTATTTTACCAATATCTACATTATACCAATCAACTTCAAAATGTATGTCATATTTATAATGTCCTTCACTTTTTAATTCTATACTAATATTGTCAGCTTCACCTAGGCTATATTTTAATTGATTTTTAGCGAATGTATAAATTTTTTGAGTTGGAGATATAGTAATTTTAAATTTCGCCTCACCCACGAGACCCCTAATATCATGAGTAGGTTCAATGCTCTCATAATTATCTATTACTGCGCGTATTTCTTTAACAATAATCAATTTGTTTGTTGGATTTGATAAAACAAAAGACCTTCCTCTTTTCATATAAATACTAATAGTATTCTCATAGCTCGTAAGCTGCAAACCATTTTTTGAGATAGTATTTTGATGAACCATATTATTTTCAGAATTTTCTATTTCAAATACCAGTTCAAACTCATTAATAGAATCTATATTTTTAAATTTGATGTTAGATAAATAAGATAAAAATTCATTATCAGCTATTTTAATATTGTATTTTGGTTTTTCCTCTTGTCCATAAATATTTTTATAATCTACAATTTCGCCATTCAGATATTTCCCGTGTTTATCAATTTTTATTTTTAATACTCTACAAAAAGGGGAAAATGATTCTCGGTATTTTATTTGTTTAAATAGAGATTTGCCATAAATATTAGCCAAGTCATTTGAAAATGGCATAAAATTTCTAGTAATATTACTTTCAATTCTATAATCACTGTTTCTCAATTCCATGCCTTTTTGTACTGAATATTTACTATTTTCATTTTTAATAGATTTTTCATGCGGGAAATTGATACTTACAGGATAAATTTCAATAACTGATGACGAATCATTTAGTTCTTCTAATTCATTATTACTCTGCGGATTAATTATTATTTTTCCACTATTACCTTGTGTAACTATAATATTATTTTGTCCAACATTAGTGTTATTATTTCCTACTTGAGTTTCTAAATTATTCTTTTCATTTTTATTATTATTCCTATAATATATTACAAGTAATACGCAAATGACTATCAATGCAACACTAACATAAATAATAATATGTTTATTTGAACCAGGTAAGTATTTCCATATCAAATTTGCAATTAAATTTAATACTATACCTAATATTATTACATATAAAATAAATTCTATCATATTTTTTGAGTTTTTATTCATTTATGGCACATAACGGTAAGTATATGCAAAGTAGGCGATTGCGGACTTTAAACTTATCAAACTGAGAAAATGCTGAAGCGGGTTACAGACCTTGAAATTATTACTGTCACGCCTATTTTGTATATACATTGTGTGTGCCCTGCATGTGTTAAGCATGTCAACTTGTTGAAAGTTCTGAATAAATTCGAAAAATACAAATTTATTCTCAGTAACAAAACAAACGAGTTATGTTTTTTTTTCCAGAGGGTGTAAATCCCTTATGCGTGGGGTCGTGCCCAAAGCATTAGCAAGTCGCAAGGTGGTTTATTGTGAAGTATGCACTGAAGGAAGCGAGTCTGCAAAATCTGGTACTGACGAACAGAAACGGAATATGAGGCATATTTATTCGGGTAAGCAACCACATCTTTGTAAAGCCCAAAGAACAACAAAAGAATAAATATGTAGATTCCGCAGGAATCAGAGGAAGGGAAAAGCACTTACCAGGGGAGGTCTTGGAATAGATTCGGTTTCTATGAGCCAAGAAGTCAGCAGAGGTCATAGTAGGAATTTATAGTATTGACAGAAAGATATGTCTGCGGAGGTCAAGCGAACCGACTGTCTGAGCTATCCGACAAAGAAATAAATTCCGAAGGACTGAACATTAAGTTGTCTGCAATTCGATAAAGAGGTTAAAACTTCGAGTTTACTAGCTTTATCTCAAACTAAGACAAAGGTATTTTCGGTGAAAAGAGCGATAATGCTGATACTTAATGAA
>MENC01000154.1:12000-27358 GCA_001768155.1 Bacteroidetes bacterium GWA2_30_7 | reverse complement strand
TTTTTCACAAGATTTTGAGGTAGCTCCCGTTGACATTAAGTTTAATGCAAACCCTGGCGAAATTCAGACAAATAAAGTTACAATCAGAAATCATGGAAATAAAAAACAGCAATTTTCCGTTATATTATCAGATTATGAAGTTAAAGAAAATGGAAGTAAAGTTCCTGTCAAAGAAGGTGAGTCAAAACACTCTCTTGCAAATTGGCTAAATGTAAATCCATCTTTTTTTGAATTAAATCCTAATGAGTCGAAAGAACTTGAAGTAATACTTACAGTTCCTCATGATGGCAATGGCACTAGGTGGGGAAAATTATTAATTCAACCAGCAGTAGAACAATCTGCAATTGATGCGGATAAATCTTTGTCAACAGGAGTTATTATTGTTCCAAGGATTGTTGTTTGGGTAACTCAAACACCAAAAAATAGTAGTAACTATAATGCGTCAATAAAAGACCTTGTTGATATTTCAGAGTCTAATGATTCTTTAAGAAAATTTTCAGCTACAATTATTAACAGTGGAGATAATATTATTAAAGCTAAAGTTTTTTTAGCTGTTGCTGATTTATCAACTGCTGTAGAGAAAAAATATCCACCAATTGAAGAAAATGTATATCCTGGTTCAACAAAAAATGTTACATTAAGAATACCAGTAAAATTGTCAAAAGGAAGATATGTTATTGCTGCCATATTAGATTATGGCCACAGAAAACCTCTCGAAGGAACTCAGATAATGATTGAGCAGAAGTAGTGGTTAATTATTAATGGTTAACGATTAACGGACAATTCCTTAATATTTAAATGAACTCATCAAATCTTGAAATCCATCATTAATGAATAAATCAATAATATTTATTACGTTACTATTTTGTAATTCTGTATTTGCTCAAAATTATTTTACTTCGTATTACGATAGTGCAAAAACTATTTTAAAGGAAAAATACCAAGTAATAAAAAAGAAAAGAAAAGAAATTAAACATGGAACGTATGAAATTTATTATGAAAACGGTAAGCTTTGGCAAAAAGGTCTGTTTGTAAATGATTCACTTGATGGATATTGGATTGACAATTACATTGATGGTAGTATTAATCAAGAAATTAATTACAAGAATGGCTCACTTGAAGGAATAACAAAAACATATGATATAACTGGACAGATACTTCAAATTGAGCCATATAAAAATAACTTACTAAACGGAAAACTTATAATTTATTATACAAATGGTATTCTGATGGAAGAGTCGGAATATAATATGGGAATTTTAAACGGAAAAACTATTAGTTATCTCGAAAATGGAAAAATACGAGCAATTAGAAATTTTAAAAATGGTATTGAAGAAGGTGAGTTTGTAGAATATTTTGAAAATGAGAAAATTAAAGAAAAATCATTTAAAGTTAAAGGGATTTACGACAGCTTATTTACAGGATATTATAAAGACTTTAAAGACGGAGATGTTCAAAAAAAATGTTATTATAAAAACGGTAAGCTAAATGGACTTTTTACAGGATATTATCCAAGCGGTAACATTATGATGGAATGTAATTATATTAATGATAATATTGAAGGTCAATATATTCTGTATTTCGATGTTAACGATACATTAAATTTAAAAGGTGGAATTAAAGAAACCGGATTGTACAAGAACGATACTAAAACCGGTTTATGGAAAAGTTTTTATCCAAACGGAAAACTTCATACTATAGGAAATTTCGTAAACAATTTATTAGATGGAGAATGGTTTATTTATTATGAAAATGATGTATTAAAGCAATGTGGAACTTTTCTTAATGGAACAGAGGTAGGAGCTTGGAATTTTTATACAAAATCGGGAAAAGTATTCTATGAGGGTAAATTTATTGATGGAAAAAAGGAAGGAACATGGCTTTGGTACTATGACAATGGTAAAATTTGGAAAGAAATAAAGTACATCGGCAACTCAATTCAATATCCAGTTAAAACTTATGATGAGAGCGGGAAGTGTATCGAATCGTTTAAGCAAGAAGAAGATAATAAATAGTTGATATACTATGGTTAAATTGTTACATTGTTAAATGGTTAAAACTTGCCCTGTATAGTTCCTGAAACAAGTTCAGGACAAATTCAGGATTGTTATTTTTTGTTCTTTTCAATGTGGCTAGCAATTGATTTTAAACAATTTAACAATTTCTGTTCAATATTATTTTTTAAATCCTTCTATTACAACTACAAACTCTCCACGAATTTGTTTTTCGGAGAAATACTTTAAAACTTCCTTGCTATTTCCTGTAATTGTTTCTTCATAAATTTTTGTCAATTCTCTTGAAACAGAAACTTTTCGGTCTTCTCCAAAAAATTCAATTATCTGCGATAAGGTTTTTAATATTTTATGTGGCGATTCGTACAAAATAATTGTGCGTTTTTCTAAAGCCAATTCTTTTAGCATTGTTTGACGACCTTTTTTTTGTGGTAAAAAACCCTCAAAACAAAAACTGTCTGATGCAAAGCCCGATTTTATTAATGCTGGAACAAAAGCAGTTGCACCAGGTAAACATTCTACCTGAATATTATTTTCTAAACAATGTTTTGTAATTAAAAAGCCAGGGTCTGAAATTCCGGGAGTTCCGGCATCAGAAACTAAAGCAGTAACTGCTCCAGATTGAATTTTATTAACTAATTGATTTACTACCTTATGCTCATTAAATGAATGATAAGATTGTACACTTTTTTCAATTCCAAAGTGCATTAATAATTTTTTGGTTACTCGTGTATCTTCAGCCAAAATCAAATCCACTTCTTTTAAAATTCTTAACGCTCTAAGTGTAATATCTTCAAGGTTTCCAATTGGAGTTGGAATAATGTATAACTTACTCATATAGTTTTACAAATTCGGTTAATAATGTAAATAATTCTTTGTAACGTGTTAATGGCAAGGTTTTGCTAATATCAAAGGGGTTGTGATATTCGCCAATTCCGCCAAGTGTATAAATAAAAATTGATTTCACGCCACTTTTGTAAAAAAAATAATGGTCGCTGTTTGCTGCTTCACCTCTTGATTTAATTAGTGGAAACAAGTTTTTTTCGGCATTAATTTTATTGAATAACGAAAATTCGTTTTTCAAAACTGAGCCATTAACTATACAAATTCCATCGTCTCCTGTTCCAACCAGGTCGAGATTAATTAGAAATTTTATTTTACTTAATTGAAAAAGAGGATGTTCGGTAAAATATTTAGAACCCAGTATTCCGGCTTCTTCGGCACCAAAAAATAAAAAAGCGATGGAATATTTTAATGTATCAATATTTGCATAATGTTTTGCAAGACTGAGATTGAGCGAAACTCCACTACAATTATCGTTAGCCCCAGGAAAAAAAACATTATTTCCCATTGTTCCTAAATGGTCGTAATGCGAAGTAAATACAATAAGCGAATCGGATATTCCATTTATAATTCCTGCAACATTTTGTGTTTCATGGTTTTCGATAAATTTATTTTTAAAATTAATTTCAAGGTTTTTTATCGGGAAATTGAGTTTACGATAAAGAGCTTTTTTTAAATAAAGTGTACAAAAATCTGATTCTGTAGTTGATACTGAAAAAATTAACTTATTTGCAATTACAATTATTCCTTTAGCAGCAAAAATGTTGGTTTTTTCTAAGTTTAAAATGTTGGATTTCCTTTCTGAATTTATAACTCCAGATGTATCTATTAATAAGAAACTGTCAGAATATTTTTTTTCTAAAAATTTTTCATATTTAATGTCGTTATTAATAATTGTACTATCTAAAATAATAACGCTATAACTTCCTTTACATTCTTTTGATGACGATGATAATATAAAATCGACACCCGGAATTAATTCAACGCCATTAATTTGTAATTTAATTGCAGAAGAAAAGGTATTTACATTTATTTTAAATGGTTGAAAATAATTTCCTTTAATTGGGTTTATATGATTTTCTTTGAGCTGATTAGCAATGTATTTTGCCGCTTTTTTATCGCCGTTAAAAGTGTAGCCTCTGCCGTGAAATTTTTCGGAACTAAGTTCATCAATAATTTTTCTTGCATAACTTATATCCTGTGCATTAATTATTTTAAATAATAAAACATAAATAATAACAAGGATATATAATAATTTCATCTGTTTATATTTTTAGACGCTGATTTTACTCATAAATTGTTTATTTTAAAGGCATTCGTGAGTCGCTTCGCAAAGTTCACTGATATTTATGATTTTTTTTTGCCACAGATTACACAAATTTTCACAGATTTCTTTCACAGATTTTTTTTAATTAGCACAGATAAAACAACCAAAGGTTGTTTTAAATCTGTGAAAATTTGTGCAATCTGTGGCTAGTTTCTTATCTATAATCATTTCCTTGAGTGTCTTTTTTAGTTATTGATGTTTCATTTTAAATAAATCAAGTTTTCAATTTGATACGAAAAATAAGCAGTTTTCGGTGAAAAGTAATGAGAAACTTCAAAAAACAAACTTTTATTAAGAAATATATCTTCTGTAAACCAATTCGAGTAATTTGTTGAATGCCGGATTTTCTGCATCCCAATGAAACTCATTATTAATAAATTGCATTGCCTGGTCTAGATTTTCGAAATTATTAAGCTTATCAATAGATTTTGTAAAATTTTCGCTGTTATTATTGAATAATTCTCTGATAAATAAAAACTTATCGTTTAAACCAATAGCTGAATTAATATCTTTTATAGGATTGTCTTTGAACTTAGTAGCTAAATCTTTTTTTGTAGTTGCACTTTTTTCATTAAGAGACCTTTTATTTTCAAACATATCTGCAATAATCTCAGTTTCTTTTTTCTTAGAAATTTCTGTTTTTGTTTGAACACTATTTTTTATAGTTGTTTCTACTTCGTTTATTTCGATTTTCGAAATTACTTCCTCTAATACTATTGACTCAATTATGGGTTCTGATTCAGATTTTTTCTCTATAATGGGTTCAAAATTTTCTTTTTCAGTAGTTGATAATTTTTCAATAATTGGTTCAGAATATTCAAGCTTTTTTTCAACCTTTTCAATAGTCTCGACAGAAATAGTTTTTTCTTTATCCTTTGTAAAATATTTGATTGACAAACAATTATCATAAGCCGTTCTGAATTTATGCATCAATAAATCAATTTCTATTTCGTTGTTCTCTGTATTATTTTTCTTAATATGCCAAATAAGTTGTGATATTTCATTTATTAATCCTTCAAGCTCATTAATTTTTGTTAAGTTGTTCATAGTTCAGATTCTTTAGTTCGTTAAAATAACTTCGTAAAATTAAAAATATTATAATGCTAAATAATTAAAAGCTATCAAATTTTAATAACATAAAATATTAAAAATTTAGTTTTAGTTGTTTATTTCTTTTATTTTTGTTGACTCAGGAAAGGTGTCCGAGTGGCTTAAGGAGCACGCTTGGAAAGCGTGTGTACGCCAAAAGTGTACCGCGGGTTCGAATCCCGCCCTTTCCGCCAGAATAAATTAAGAGCCTGAAAATAAATAATTTTCGGGCTTTTTGTTTAGCCATAATATGATACATTTGATTGAACTTGCTTAGAAAATTCAAAAACCTGAAAGCCTAAATCCTTGATTTTTAAAACCTAATTCCCAAAACGGTAACATCATCAGTCTGTTCGTGATTCTGTTTCCAGTTTTCAAATGTTTTTTCCAATATTTCTTTCTGTTCGGTCATTGGTTTATTGGAACTTTCCAAAAGCAATTGTTTGAATTTTTTAGACAAAAACTTTTTCGATTTAGAACCGCCAAATTGGTCTTGAAAGCCATCAGTGGAAAGATAAATAACATCTCCTTTTTGTAAGCTAATTTCATGGTTTGTAAACGATTTCATGTTTTCGTATATGGCAACCGGCATTTTGTCGGCTTTTAACTCCTGTAACACAAACTGGTCTGTAGCACGAACCACTGGTTCGTTAGACAATATTTCGACTTCGCTCAATAACCGTCCAGAGGATTGTGTTACAGCACCCTCGCCCAGAGATGCCACCTTTTGAAAAGGTGGCATCTCTTTGCTGCTACGAACAATCCAAAGTGGATTATTTGCACCTGCCCAATGTGCTTCGAAGAGGTTTGATGTTTGATGTTTGACGTTCGATGTTCTATTGCGATGCACTGAGCCTGTCGATTTATCCAAATGTTCATCATTTTCTTCGCTTGGAACTTGGAGTTTGTCGCTTTGAATCTGGGTCTTTATCACTAATAGGCTCATATCCATACCATCTTTTTGTTCTCCCGAAATGCCGCGTTGCTGAAGAGATTTTATCATTTGCATTCTTAATTCGTCTAAAGTATTTCCGGCATTTATTATTTCGTCTTTTAGTTTGATTTCGTTCATTAGTGAAATTCCCAACATACTCATAAATGCACCAGGAACACCATGTCCGGTACAATCGGCAACTGCAATAATTACAATATTGTCGGTTTTTGTTATCCAATAAAAATCTCCGCTTACAATTTCGCAGGGTTTAAACAGAATAAAATAATCGGAAAGAATGGAATCAATAAATTCTTTTGAAGGTAGCACAGCTTCTTGTATTTGTTTTGCATAATGAATGCTGTCTTTCAATTCGTTATGAATTACTACGATTTTGTCTTTTTGAGTAGCAATTTCAAGGTTTTTAAATTCGAGTTCTTCGTTAAGTGTACCAAGATAATCTCTCTGTGCAGCTATTTCTGCGTTTTGCTGATTGAGTTCTTCATTTTTTTCTTCAATTTGTTGTTTTTGAATTGCAAGCAGCAAGTTAGCTTTTCTTTTTATTCTATAACTTCTGTAGCTTAATACAAGTAGCAAAAGTGCCAAAATTCCAACCACAATAAAAAAATTACGACTCTGTCGTTCTTTTTCTAAAAGTAACTGTTGTTCACGTTCTTTAATTTGATTTTCAATTTCTTTTTGATGTTGAATTTTATCAAATTCGTAATCTAATTTTATTTCGGTTTGTTTTTTAATATTTTCTGAATTATATAAAGAGTCGTTTAAATTACTGTATAATTTATAATATTCAAATGCTTTTTTATAATCGCCAAGTTTTTCATATAAAAGATATATTTTATTATAAACTAAATATATATGAGAGAGTTGGAGCTTTTTAAAGTCTAAAGACAGGTTTTTTTTGTAAAACTCTAAAGCTTTGTGATAATCTTTTTCGACTTCATCGTAATACCTTCCATAAGAAGAGTATGTGGATGCAAGTCCTTGCTGGTTTTGAGTAATTTCGGCATTTTCTAATGAAATTTTTATCCATTTTAAAAAATCGGGATATTGTTTTAAGTCATAACTAATTCCCGCTAATGCTCCTGACGAAACAATTAATCCGTTTCTATCATTTCTTTGAACATGAATATTATACACTTTATTAAGATAACTTTCGGCTTCTTTATATTTAAATTCCCGTAATAATATTTTTCCGATTTTATAATTCACTATAGCTATGCCATTCTGGTCATTTTCTTTGTCGATAACCATTTCAGCTTTTTTATACAGCTCAATAGCTTTGTCGTAATCGTGCATTTGTTCGTAGATAGTTCCAAGATTAATACATATTGGAAATAATCCATCAATATTTCCACTGTATTCCGAAAGTTTTAATGCTGTAATAAAAGACTCAAGCGATAATGTGTAATTTGATTTTCGTTTATAAAAAATACCTTTTGTTGTAAAAACATTTATTAAGGTAAGCGTATCTTGAGATTGTATTGCTAACTGAGTGGCTTTGTCGTACATACTTAATGCAATTATTGCAGAGTCGATGCTTTCGTATATCAATCCTTTGTTTAAAAAAATCATACTCTTTTTTGCATACTCATTATTTTTAAAACTCAAGAATATCTGGTCAAGAAACTTTAATTGTTGTTCGGTGTTTGTTTCATTTTTTACGGCTTTAAAGTATAATGATAAAGATTGATTAAGATATTCGGGGTTAGTTATCCGTTTAGATTTTTCTACGGCTTGTAATGCGTAATTTTTAGCTTCTTGATTATTTTCATCAATAAGCAGACTTGTTATTTCGCAAAGAGTTTGTACTTGTGAAGTATCTTGCCTATAGACACTTAGTGCATTAAGTAACGAATCTAGTGTGTTGCTTGCTACGATTATATTAGCAAAGCAAATAGTAAAAACGAAAATAAGAAATATTAATATGATATAAACCCGCCGAATCATTAATGCAATATTATGAAAAAAATGCAAATTTAAATTCTATATTTTTGAGTTTTTACAAATTTTATAAAAATTGTATTTTTCAATTATTTATTATACATTGTTTCAAATTTCGTAAGCTCAAACTGGTTTCAGAACATTAAGAAATGCAATATAAACTCCGAAGGAGTTGAACATTAATAACCCCCAATGAAATTGGGGGTTAACAAACAAAATGTGACCTCAACCCTGAAAGGGTTGAACACAAATAATCTGAATGTTCAACCCTTTCAGGGTTGCGTGGATTTTTGCATTGATTCCCCCAATTTCATTGGGGGTTATTCACATTAGACCTTCGGTCGCAACCTACGGTTGTCTTTGGGATTTTAGAAACCTCTGAAACCAAATTGAACTTACCTAATTTCTTTAAATACGAATTAAAACAAAAACAAATGGAAAAAGAAATTATTATAAAGCTAAATAAAACCTTTGAAGAAGCTGCTTATGAGCAAGATGGCATTGAATATTGGTTAGCCCGAGAATTGCAAAATTTATTAGGTTATTCTGAGTGGCGAAATTTTTTAAATGCAATAGAAAAAGCAAAACAATCTTGCGAAACCAGCGGTCAGCAAGCGATTGACCATTTTGTTGACATCAACAAAACGATAGCAATGCCATTCGTTATTCGTTATAAAAATATTCATGTTGTTTTTAGCATTCATTAAATTATTTTTATATAAATCCATTCAGCATTTTTCTTAATCTGTGTTTGAATAACAGCGATTTATTTTCATTATCATATTAAAAATTAATATGAATATTTGTTCATATGAATTATAATTCATACTTACATAAGTTGCTTCTACTCTTAGCATGGTGCTTTTATCCATTCAATATTTTTAAAGTAAAATCAATATCAGTTAATCGTTCTACATTAACAAAATCTTTAAAAAACTTTTTCTTTAATTCATACGTTTTACTAAAATATATCTGAATGTCTTCTTCTTTAAATTCAGAAATTGGAAAGCCAAAAACATGACCTAAAAATTCAATTTCAGCAAACTTATTATCTGTATATAAATATAGCATCCTATCAAAATAAAGAATAGGAGTTTCTGCTTCGTTTTTTAACATTAAAATTGCACCAAAATTTCGATTAAAATAAAAAATAGGCATTTCGCCTATATTATATCTGGCAAATTCTCTAATAATGTTATATTTTTCATCATATCCTATTTCCCTTTGACGATTTAATTCCTCGAAATACATTTTATAAAGACCTCTTTTAAATGTACGGCATAATTCCGATTGAAAAGCTGCATTAAAACGAAAAGACGATTTTGCAATCAATCTATAAATTCCATTTCTTTCTTTAACTTCAAAAAACTTTGATTTAAACCGACCGACCTTACGTTTCGGCTCATTTACTAATAAAATTCTTTGTCTGGAAATGTTAAATGTTTCTTTTAATGCCTCTTCTATTGAATAATGTTTATCTTGACAATTTCCAAAGTATTCATTACAATTATCACATACATTTCTATTATAGTTTTGACCACCTAATGATTTTGGAATTGTGTGAGCTTTATTTATAAATGATACATTTGGTTCTGATTTAAGACACCATAAGCATTTTCGATTCATTTTACGCAATTTCATTAAACCAACAAAAATACCAAAAACAGTAACCTTGTTCCTAATTTTTGAAAATATATTAAGGATATTAAATCCCCAATCTACCTATTTACAATTATAAATTTCGATATCCGGTTAATCGTATATTCTTCTTTGGTTTACAAAGATGCTTTTCTTTTTCAGCTACACTGCCGCACTTTTCACAAATATATTTTGGATTTTCTTTGGTTTCTTTATCGGGTGTTTTACAACGTTTCTTAGTGGTCATTTTTAAGCAAAAATAATTAATTTCCACATTTTCACAATAATAAACTTATTCTTAAATGCCATAATATTTATGATTATAAATGCAAAATAATCATTTCTTTTTGTAGAAAATATTATCAAAAGGATAATTCAATTTTTACCAATCGAAACAATTGAAAAAAAATTATTTTAATGAAAACTGTGTAAGTTCTTATTAATTTGCGGTTTGTAGAAAATCAACAATTTTTTTTGTTTCTTCATCTGTAAGGTTAGCACGTACTTTCATGTGTGTAACAACTGTTTGCCATTGAGCATCGCTATAACTTGTCGGAGGTGGTGTATTGTGGCAACGTATGCAGGTTTCGCCCCATAGTTGTGCTCCGCTTTTTTCAGATATTTTTTGCGATACATTACAACTGTTTATTATTATCATAGCTATAAAAATAGCTACCATTACTGATATTATAATATTTGTTTTCATTTTTTCATTTTTTATTGGTTAAACAATTTATTTAGAATCCAATAGCCCATTGAATCAGAAATGCTTTTTCGAGTTCACCTTCATGTCCTTCGATTATTTGATAATTGAATTTTAATACAGACGACCATGATAGCCAGTAATTTAAGCCAATTGTGGTTTGCATTTCTTCTTCTCCCCATTTTGCACCTTCGGGTAATGTTAAAGAGGAATATCTGCCAACTAATTCTACATTTCTGAAAAAACTATTATCAAGCATAGAAGCACGTAAAGCTGCTTGTACATAATATGTTTGGCTAGTATTGTCAAAAGTGTAGGTCATCGTTCCTAAAGGGTCCATTGGGTCAGAATAATCTTTTTTATCAACATCAACCTGACTGTATTGACCTTTAATATCTAAATTACATTTCATAAATTTTAATGGTTGTACATAAGAGAAATCAATCGAAAACAAAGTTGCTTTAGTGTCTTCGTAAATAGAGTCTCCGGAAGCTCCTACTACTCCGGTTTGTCCAGAAATACCTAATTCTAATGAGGAATTTGATAAAGGAAGAAAACCTATTCTGCCTCCAACTGCTTTATTCGAATTATTATCTTCAAAATTTTCATATTCCAGTACTCCAGCCATCATTGTATCTGATGTTCCGGTATTGAGAGATGGTCCATTAGAAATGTATAAACTATAATTCATTTTAGAAGAACCTAGCGAAATTCCGCCTCTGATTTCAAATCCAATTTCTGTACCCGGACCTACAGCTCCATGGTCGAAACCCATTGGTTTATCAACAAATTTATTTATCCATGCAGGATGTAAACGTTCTTGAAAAGTTCCGAAGGGTGAAAGAAATTTTCCCATACTTAAAGTTATGTATTTGTTAAGTATATAAGAAACATTTGCATATTCGAGTTCAAAATTTACTTCATTACCTTCTAATTCAAATTCGAGTTCGCTTTCAAAAAACAATTTATTGGTTGGACTCCATAGAAAAATTGGATTAAAGCCGGTTTCTCCAAAAGTTGATTCTGATTCATTTTCAATTTGTGTAAATCTATATCCTGAAAAACCATAACCTGTAAGTAGAAACTTCGAACTGCTTTTTGAAACATTCTGCTGATTACGTTCTGTAGATGTTGTGTCTTGTGCAAAAGTTGCTTTAACACAAACAAATACAATTATTAATATAAAGTATAGTGTTTTCATTTTTTTAATTTTTTTGATGAATTTGATTTGCCTATTTCTCTTAAATAATTCACCAATTGCCAACGTTCATTTTCTTTTAAAACATTTTTGTATGCTGGCATTGGCGGATTTCCATTAGTAATCATCCAGTAAATAGCTCCGTCTGATTTCTCTTGAGTTTTTACTGATGAAAGGTCTGTTGGTTTGTGTGCGAGAGCCATTCCTGCTACTCCATCTCCTTTTCCTTTATCGCCATGACAAATTGAACACATATTATTATAAAGTTTTTTTCCTAATGAAGTAGCTTCAATATTATTTTTTAATGGATTTTTTAAAGAATCTGCCCATTGAGGAACTGCAATATATTTATACTCCTCTTTGTTTTTATAGGACTGTGTTAAAATAATAAACCCTATTGTTAGAAAACATGATATTAAAATGAATATTTTTTTTTTCATAAATTTATTTTAGCAAATTAGTAATAAGCTAATTTAAGGAAAAAAAAAGCGATTGTCAATGTTTATTATAACGACTGTTAATTTTGTTTATTTCAACTAGATGCTGATTTCCTTGTTAAAAAATCATAAACAATAAAGAAATAAAGACCTTTATGTCCGTTGTATTTGAATATTAATTAACAAATTATGTGATAAATGCTATTTTGGTATCGCTAAATGTGAAATATTTAAAAAAACACCAGACAAACGTTGAGCTTTTATATAAAGTTAATAAAAACTAATAATACATCTTCGCAATTTCAAACACAGTACTCTTTTTAGCCTGATGAATTTTTTAGGAGCAGTCAGATTTTATGTTTCATTCGGGTACAGATATTTACAAGTTTTTGACTCGCCCTAACCTTCATAACAATTTTTGTAACTATTCAGCCACTAATTAATCAATAAAATAGCCGCAGATTACTCATTTATTGTTTATTTTTAATGGCATTCGTGAAATCGCTTCGCTAAGTTCACAGATTAAGTCTATGATAATTAAAACAATAGCCAAATATTAATTATACAGATTTAAACAACCAAAGGTTGTTTATTCTGTGAAAATTTACAAAAAACTATTAATTTTAATCTGTGAATCTGTGGCATATATTTGTTATTTAGCATTTTAAATAGGGTGAATAGTTACTTTTATAAATATATTAAAATATTTTATATTAAATTTTAATAAAATGAACTTTTATTCCAACACAAACGCCACCAAATAATAAGGCTCATATTTTTTACGCATTTCGGTTTGAGTTTGGTTGAAGGATTTTGGAATTGTTTTTATTTTTTGTAATTATCGTTAGTTTAAGATTTTTATATCATCAAAAAATTGTAAATTTGTATTACATATAAAAATATGCACTTATGAAAATATTACTTGATGTAAAAGACAATAAAGCAACTTTTTTTATGGAGTTATTGCAAAATTTCAGATACGTGAAAGCTAAACCAATTAACTCAGATAAAGCTCTTTTAATAGAAGAATTAAGTGAAGCCGTCGAAGAAATAAATTTGATTAAAGCTGGAAAAAAACAAGCACGTAATGCAGACGATTTTATCAATGAGCTTTAATGTTAAAACTATTGCTGTTTTTGAGCGACAAGCAAAACGGCTTATTAAAAAATATCCTTCTCTTAAAGGTGAATTAAATCAACTTATTCAATCACTTAAAGTAAATCCTAAGCATGGAATATCAATTGGAAATGGTTGTTTCAAAATACGTTTGCATATAGCAAGTAAAGGCAAAGGTAAATCAGGCGGAGCAAGAGTTATTACGTATCTTCATATTGTTAATACAACAGTTTATTTACTAAATATTTACGATAAATCAGAAAAAGAAAGTATTTCGGAAAAAGAATTAAGAGAATTAATTGTAAATATAAAATAAAGGGTTATTCAACCAACACAAACACCCCAATAATAAGTCACATATTTTTTACGCATTTCGGTTTGAATTAATTGTAAATTTAATATCTGAATGCTGTTTGCATTAATTCGATTTCAGTTTTTGAAATTTTGATTTCTTTAGCTGTTTTTTTCCAATTACTTACAACCGCTCTTACTTTAATTAAAATTTTATCCATTTCAGCTTTGTTTAATCTGAAAAACTCGCCAACACTGATTGCTAAGTCAAAGTCTAATGCGTTGCTATGTTCGTCAATATTAAGAGATAAACCATCTTTATCTGTTGATGGATTAATATCATAAGCAGGACTTAAACGCCATTGTTGATTATTGAGAATAAATCCATGATTTCTTAAATGGTCGTCGGTATTTGAAATAGCCATATTAAAAATTATCCTTCGCCATAATTCAGTCAGGTCTTCTTTTATGCTTCCACCTCGTTCTTGTATAAACAGTGCTAAATCAAGATAACTTGCAGGATTATCCCTGATAGTAGTTTCATTATTTCCTGTCATTGTCATTGCTGAGGCAAAATGTATTCTATCGGAATTGATTCTATCAAAGCGTTTTGTGAAAAAAGTGTGATAATTTCCGGTTACTTTTTCAATTAGCGATTCTGACATATTTATACCAGATTTTTTTGCAAGACAGTATGCTAAATATTCCCATTTGGCTTTATCAATAATATCATTTTTTGAAGGAAATTTAGCAATCCACAAACTACCGTTTTGGTCTTTAATATTTGCTTTTGGTCTTGCTCCTCCTAATGAAGAACCCGGGGCAATTATTATGTTTAGCCAATAAAGTAAATCGGCGTTATCGCTTTCAGATTCAATTATTTGAACAATGCTCTGTAAATCTTTAACTATAATCCAAGGTGGAACAGAAACGTCTGTACTATTTGCAAGAAACGAATCGTTGGGATTTAATTTAAAACGCAATGCTCCCATTCTGCTGTAATCTGAAATACCAAGCAGAAAATCAATGTCGTGAAGTGTTTTTGGTTTTCGATTTTCGTTTTTTGCTAAAAGCGATTCTTTTCTTTTTAGGAGTGTTTGTCCCCACGAATCGGGCATAGAATCAAGAAAAATTCCAAAATTTTCATCTTTTCCGAAAATTGTTTTCCTGTATAAAAACCAATTTCAGGGTCAAGCAGAAATATGTTTTTTGACTTCAGCCAGTCTTTATTATATTCAAAACTAAACGATTTGCGACCTTTTCCCTGATGAGCCGATAATATGCCAATGTTTGATGGTTCAGGCATACCTGCCCAATGAGCATAAACCCAAATATCTGTTTTGCTTGTTCCCATTATTTTCCTAACAGATTAAGATCCTGCAACTTTCTGCCAAATTCATCGTCGGCTGCTAATTTCAAAAAATCGTTTTGTAAACCAAAAACCCGAAGAACATTAAATACTGCTCCAATTGAAACTCCGGTGTTTCCTTTTTCGATTAAATAAAGTGTATTCCGAGCAATTCCGGCACGTTCTGCAACCTGAACAACTGTAAGTTTTCGTCGTTTTCGGGCAAGTTTAATATTTTCGCCTAATTGCTCAATTATTTTCTGATGTTTTGGAAATAATATTTGTTTTTTTGATTCCATTTATGTACTATATTTTGTGCAAATATAATTAATTAGTCTGTAATATAGTACATTTTATAAAAAATTACTCCACCAACACAAACGCCCCCCAATAATAAGGCTCGTATTTTTTAGGCATTTCGTTTTTTTTAACCGCAGAGTACGCAAAGTAAATCGCAGAGAAC
>MENC01000154.1:11681-11989 GCA_001768155.1 Bacteroidetes bacterium GWA2_30_7 | reverse complement strand
TTTGCCTTATTCTTTGTTCTTTATGGGCTTTGTGTAAAGACTTTGAGAATTTTTTGGTTTTGAACTTTATAAATTTTTATTTGTGCAAAATATTTGCATCAGATTAAGACATGTGACGAAGTCAGTTAAAGCCCACTTGAAGGATTCGAGGGATGGCTAAATAGCTTCAAATTGTTTTTTAACTCGTATGTATTTTTTTTGATTATTTTTTGTATGCGATTTTTCAATTATAGAATCATCTTTATCAACAAACTCTATAACAGCTTTGTCGGGCATATTTTCAAGAATTGAAGGTTCTTTAACAATTT
>MENC01000154.1:3365-11668 GCA_001768155.1 Bacteroidetes bacterium GWA2_30_7 | reverse complement strand
AAATGTTAACCCAATGTTTCTTTCTACAGTTTCTTTATTAGTCATTTTTTTATTTTTTTTAAATATTTTTCTTTATAAAACTCCCATCTGTCTTTTAAATCTTGTTCTGCATAATATAAAGCATCTTCTAAATTATTAATGCTAATTGCTTGTTTTTCCTTATCTCCATTGGGTTGTAGTAAATCTCTGTGAAAAAATCCATGATTACAATCATACCTTACAATCGCTGTCCATTTGCCTATTATAAAACTCTCATATTGAACTACAATATCCTTTACTTTGCCTTTATCTGTTTTAATTTTTAATCGCAATCGGTCTATGTCAGATTTATCAAGTAACTTTATATATTCTTTATTTGCCAATAATAAATTTTTAAAAATCTAAAATAATATATAAATATAGTAAAACTAACAATCTTTTTCAAAAATATTTTAGAAAAGTGTTGCTGAGGCAGTTTTGAAGTTATTTTGGGATGGCGAGAATTTACAATTACAAGTATTGTGTTACAAGTGAAAAAGAATGACAAGACAAGGATTAAGTATTTTTCTTTAACAGCTACAAACTGTTAGGAATCTTAGATTTAAGTGGCAAACTTAAATGGGCTGGGGATTTTCGGTATTTACGTGTATTCATTTAATTCTATATTGCTCAGGAACTGTAATAGGAATAATAACTAATTTCCCTTTTTTTCCGCTATTAATTACTTTAAATTCAACTCTGGAGTTGTATTTTTTTGATTCTGGTCTTAAATCAGTAGCTATTTGATTAGACTCGCCAAAACCTTTAATTTTTAAAGATTCATTGTTTGCCCCTTTTTCAATTAGATAATCTCTTACAAAAGAGGCTCTTCTGATAGATAATTGCATATTATAATCTTCATCGCCTTGTAAATCTGTATAACCAAGTATTTCTATTACTGCGTCATGGTTATTTTGAAGATAAAATGCTAGTGAGTCCAAGTTTTCATAAAATATGGGATTAATAGAGTCAGAATCGTTGGAGAATAGCAAATTCATGATTTTGGTTTCGCTGTATATATTTTCATCAAAAATTTTATCAATATACTTGAAGGCGGCAGATGTATCTATCTCAAAGTCAGTCAATATCGCCTCATGGCTAATGCTATATGAGTCATCTCCCGCTTCTTTCAGTGTAATTTCTTTTCCATCTTTAAACGAAACAATTTTTGCCGTTGAAATTCCTAAATCTTTAATTTCACCGAGATAGTCTTTAGCATCCTGATAATTTCTGAAAGTTCCGGCAAGATAATGGAAGGTTTTATTTTCCTCAATACTAATTACCTGAGGAAGCGTTACCTGGGATTTAGAAAGTTGTTTTTCCGAAGTTGGATATAAATCTATCTTAAAAACTGTACCCGTATCAGTTATAGCAGAAACTGGAAATAGATTTGCATTTTCAAGATTTGAATCCAGAATTTTATCTATATATTTTAATACCTGAGTTGTATCTAAATCAAAGTCAGTCCATATCCGACTAATGCTATATGAGTCAATATTATGTGCAATGTGAATTTTAGAAAGTTTTATTTGAGGTTTTTCATCTTCAATTCTTGCAATTCTAAGATTACTATAGTCTAAAATCCTTGAAGTATAATTGTAAATGTTGATTTCTGCATATTTTCTTTTTCTTTCTATAATAGCAATCTCAGGGGAACAATAATATTTACTAATAATTCTATTAAATGACGCAGTCAGTATCAGACAGTTTTCATCCTCTTTTAAATAAAAAGTAGAATCAATAATAATAGAGTCAAACTTAAAGTTTGCATATTCAAATGTAGCAGCAATAAATTTGACATATTTTTTAACCGTGATTGGATTTCTGCTTTTATGTTCAATAATTGATTCATCAATAAATACATTTGTATCTTTGAACAATTGACCACTTAGAAGCGAACTAAATGCTTCTTCACGTTCCAAGTACTCGTTCTCTTCTTTACAAATAGTATTCAGAATTGTACAAAATTGTTTAATTTTCTCAGCAGCATTTTCAATATAATCATGTTCTCTATTATAATCTCTATTTTGGCCAAATAAAATAATTGGAAAAACTATTAGAATAATAGTTACAGAAAAATACCGATAGCTATTAATAACTTTAACAAAAAACAAATCTTATAACTTTTTTGTATGTAAAACTTTAATGTCCCCTAAAAGAACTTCCCAGAATTTTAGCGTTTCTCCATTGTTCTGGATCGTTCTTTCTTGCATATACACTTCAATCAGTTTTGTAACTTGATCTGAATATCCGTTTTGATAAATTGTAAGACCTATCTCTGGATCATCGACTTCAATTTTATTTGAAGCCCTAAAATATTGAACAATGGTTGCAACACAGACATACCTGCCAAGTGAATCCTGTTTTACATTAACAATAGAAGGATTAGTCCACGTAACTGTTACATCATTATAATTCAAGTTCATCAATTTTGTAAAATACTCTCTTAACCCTCTTTTTATTGTTTTTGCATCCGAAGTAATATAAGATACTTCAACGGTTCTTTCTGAATCAATAAAATTATCAATTGCAGCATCTATACTTTCACGTGCTTTTTTAGGTAATGTAGCTTTATCCCCTATTATAGATATTTGGGAGCCAAGAGTTTCTAATTTGCTTATAATTTTGCCCTCAATTGTCTTTTTGTCTGGAAAGTTAGACTGTGCAAAAACGTTTAATACTGAATGGATTAAAAAAATGATAATAGTTAACCGCATAATATTAATATTTTTTAATTATTGTTAACCTGTTAATAAATCCAAATGAATCTAAAACAACTGAAACTGAATCATTGCCATTATTATAATGATCTGGCATTGCAACATCACGTAAAAAAACTGATATACCCTCAACATTAAGAGTGTCATTTGACTTGTCAGTTACCACAACAATTACTTGTTCCGAACTACACAAATCCATAATAGAATCTCTAATCTTAAACTCGTTGATTGTATTTTGGTTTTCTAATAATTTTATTAAATAATTCTTTATCTTGTTAGTAACAATTTCTTGCTTATTTATTAAGGGTATATCTGAGGAAAATTTACTATGTAAAAAATAACCAATTGAAAACAAAAGAACAACCAGAACAACATACAAAATTGCAATCATTATTTTATTTTTTTTACTTTTTTTTGTATCATTAATCGTTATAGGTTTAATTTGCTTTTGGATTGTATTGCCACCTATTTCATTATCAAATACTTCAATCTCATTTTCATGTTCTTTTCCATCATCTTCAGCCGATTTATTATTAGTCTCTATAGATTTGTTATCTATCACTTCCTTAGGGAGAGTCATAAAATGGTGAATAATTGCCCAAATACCACCTATTGACCCAATTGTAATAGTGATTATCTTAAATACGTCAATTCCGGTTGCTTCTATTGAAATTAGTAATGTATCAACGAAAAAACCTGATAGAATTAAATAAAATAAAACAATCAACAAAATTCTTTTCTTCATAATGTCTTTGGTTTAATTTATGTAATTTTTATAAATTGTTTTTTGATTTAATATTTAACTGCGGTTAATTAATTTTTTTTGGTTATTGAACATTTTTGTATTATCTTTGTTTTAAATTGGTAGATGAATGATGCTCATTCTCTATTCCAAAATCTAAATAGGTCAAGTTTATCTTGACCTTTTTTAATTATTAATATTTAATACTTTATGGTATAGTTCTATATGTTCATCAGCCATACGTTTAGCATTAAACGTTTCCTTAACTTTCTTCAAACCATTCTTTTTAAAATCAATTTTTAATTGAGGATTTAAGATTAATCGTTTAAGTTGTCGATATAAATCATTAGTATCGCTAGGTTCAAATAAAAGACCATTAATTTCACTCTGAATTACTTCATCTATACCTTGTGCATTTGCAGCAATAACTGGACATCTCACAGAAAGGGCTTCTAGTAAAACAAGTCCCAATCCTTCTTTTTTAGATGGTAAAATGCAGACATCTGCTATACTAAATATAGAAGGTAAATGTTCAAAAGCAAATTTTTTAAAAATTAAATTATCTTGAAAATTACTGCTCTTTGCAATTTCTATTAATTGATTTTTTATTTTTTTATCACTTTCGTTCCCATCTCTAACATCACCTGTAATAATTACTTTGAAATTCAAATGTGTTATATCTTTTTGGAGAATAATAATAGCTTTTAACAACGCATCTAATTCTTTTCTCTCATCAAGTCTAGATGGACAAATGATTAAAAAGTCGCTAGTTTTTAAGTTTAGTTCAAGTTTAATTTGGGATATTAAATCATTATTAAATGCCAAAAATTGAAGATATTTATATGGGACTCCGTGATATATAAACTTTATTTTATCAACTGTTAAACCTATTTGCTGTAATTCTTGATTAAAAATTTTACTTCCTGCAACAAAATAATCAATACCATTAAATTTTGTTAAAAGTTTAATATTTGAATATAAAGGCACTCTTTTCGGAATACTATCATCAAATCTTAATAGAGGAGTTTTGTGTAGTGTAACTATTAAGGGAATATTAAAAGAAGCTTTTAAATGAAGACCTATAATTGTCCCATCAATATGCTGACAATGAATTATATCTGGACTTTTTTTTTCACATATTTCTAACCCTTTTGCTATAGCAGCTTCATAAATAAGACTTTCGCTATGCTTAAAATCAACCCTATAAATTTCTAATCCTTTGGAATTTTTTTCGTCTTTTGGTAATCCTTTTATATGTGAAGTCAGTACAGTTACATTAACCTTTTTATTGCTAATCAATTCATTTGCAAGATAATATGCGTGAGTGCCTCCTCCTCCAACAGTTGGAGGGTATTGTCCAGATATTATTAAAACTTTTATTTTCCCATTTTTCATAAAATACTTATTGAATAGATAATATAAAAAAATAAAGTAACGTACAACAAATTTTAATTAAAATTCCAAAATTAATTAAATTTTGATGTATTTTTAAAATAATTTGATTATCATGTAATTCATTGCATATATAATTTTCTGATTTATATACAATCCAAACAAATTGGACTCTAATAAAATTGGGTTTTTTAAATAATTTTGTATCATATCTGCCATTAATTTCTACTCTACCAACACAAAAGCCCCCCAATAATAAGGCTCATATTTTTTACGCATTTCGGTTTGGTTGCTTAAAAATATAATACATTAAGTACAAATGATTTATATGCAATTTGGTTTTTATTTGCTTCTTCTAAGTTTTTTTATTTTAGACGGTTTTCTGGATTCGTGAATAATTCCCAGAATATAGATAAAATCGCCTTTCACTTTGTATATAATATGCCAACTCATACATACTGCTTTTCGATAAATTCTGTTTTTGGAGGGTAATTCTTCACATTCACGGAATACAAAAGGATTTAATGCAATTTTATCAATCGTTTCAAAAATAGCATCACCCACATTTATCGCATTTAGTGGTTGTTGGTTTATAAAAGCAATAAAACCTGTTATTTCATCAATGTTTCGATGTGCATTGACAGATATTTCTACCTTATAAGTTTTTCTATTTGCTTTTTCTTTTGCTCCCATTTGCTTTTAGCTTCTGATAAACTTATAAAATCAGCTTGTTCAGCATCCTTAATCCATTTTTTAAAATCCTGAATGTTTAAAGAATCCCCCGACAAAGAAAAATAATCAATTTCTGGTTTCTTTATTATACGTATTACGTTATTAAGCTCAAGATCTTGCATCAACCTAAGAGCATTTTCATTTTTTACTTCAACAGTAAGGGTTTTCATCTTAAAAAATATTACGTACACAAATCTAAGGTAATTTTTAATAACTTACAAGTAATAACATTTGTAATTTCAAATGATTTGCAAGCGTTTGGATTTCAATAAAAAAATTACTCCACCAACACAAAAGCCCCCCAGTAATAAGGCTCATAATTCTTTAGGCATTTCGTTTTTTTTAACCGCAGAGTACGCAAAGTAAATCGCAGAGAACTCAAGTTGTATTTGCCTTATTTTCTGTTCTTTGTGGACTTTGCGTAAAGCCTTTGTGATTCTTTGTGGTTTTAGATGAAAACAACTGATTGAGGCAAGGGGATTGAATTACAAGTGAAAAAGGGACAATACAAGGATTAAATATTTTTCTTTAACAGTAATAAACTATTAGAAATCTTAAATTTAAGTTGTAAAATTAAATGTGCTGGGTTAATCTGTTAATAATAAAAGAAAATGATTGTTTAAAAAAAATTAACTTTGAAATGTTTGTATTAAATAATTTTTTGTATGAAAAAGAAAGAAAATGTTGATTTTATTAGACGTAATTCTATGTTAGAATCTGTTGATTATCACGTAACAAGAAATCAATATTGTGAACGTAAAGAATTAACTAATGAAGCTGCTGTTGAAATGTTTTTTGTTAATAGATTATTATATGATTTAGGATATAAAGATAAAAACATTCTTACTAAAGAATCTATAGAAGCTTTTGCTATTTCAAAAGGGTCTAAAAAATTAAATTATAAGCCTGATTATATAATAACTGCAAATAAAAATCCATTATTAATTATTGATGCTAAACATCCGAAAGAAAATATAAATGACCATATTGAACAATGTGCACATTACTGTTTATTAATAAATCGTAATAAAAAAACTGTTAAATATTTTATTCTTACTAATGGTATTAAAACCGCACTTTTTAAATGGGACGAAGCAGAGCCTATTATCGAACTTAATTTTGAAGATTTTTATTTAGGTAGCATTAAATATGAAGAATTTAGAAATTATATTGTTTTAAAAGAATTACAATCAAAAGAAGAAACGGAAGATACTAGAGAAAAATTTGTAACACTTAAAAAGATTAACAAAGAGGAAGCACAGAAAATTTTTAAATCTTGCCATGATTACATTTGGAATGCAGAAAAACGTTCTCCGAATTCAGCTTTCATAGAATTTGTAAAATTAATTTTTCTAAAACTTTGGAATGATAGAAAGTTACATGAGCAGTATATTTCAGATAAAGAAGGAAATTTAAAAGTTCCGATTTCTGCAAATACATTTTCTATTAAATGGATTGAATCAAGAGAAGAAGATTTGTTAAACCCAATGAATGATATTCAATTTAAAGATTTAATGAATCACATACAAGATGACGTTGATAAAAATAAAAAGAAACAACTTTTCGATACAGAGGAAAGAATAGAAATTAAACCAACAACAATAAAGGGTGTTGTTAAAAAACTTGAAAAAATTGATTTATTTGGTATAGATGAAGATTTAAATGGTCGCTTATTTGAAACGTTTTTAAATGCAACAATGAGAGGTGCAGCTCTTGGTCAATATTTTACACCTCGAAGTATTGTCTTATTAGGCACTTTAATTGCCGATTTAAAAGTAAGTGAAACTCATATAGATAAAGTTCTTGACGCAAGTTGTGGTACTGGCGGTTACTTAATAGAAGCATTAACAATAATGCGAAATATTGTAAGAGATAATAAAAGTTATAGTCGAGATACTAAAATTGAATTAATAAAAAAAATAAGCAATGAAAGCATTTTTGGAATTGATGCAGCAAAAGAACCAAAACTAGCAAGAATAGCACGTATAAATATGTATTTACATGGTGATGGAGGGAGTCATATTTATTTTGGTGATGGTCTGGAAAAAAATATTTCTGTTGATAAATCTGACAGTAGACAAATCCAACTTGAAACAGAGGATATGATGAAATTTGTTAAACCAAATTCATTTGATGTTGTTTTAACAAATCCCCCTTTTTCAATGTGGTATGACTTGACAGATGAGGCACAAAAAAAGGTTTTGAAAGAATACGAATTAATAAAAACTGAAGGTACTACAAAATTAAAAAATCGGTTACGTGGGAGTGCAATGTTTCTTGAAAGATATTGCAATTTATTAAAACCAGGTGGTAAATTAATATCTATTATAGATGAAACTGTTCTTTCTTCTTCAGATTATGACTATGTTAGAAATTTTATAAGAGATAATTTTATTATAAAAGCAATAATCTCTATGCATGGGGATGCTTTTCAAATGTCTTCTGCAAGAGTAAAAACAGCTATGATTTATTTAGAAAAAAAGAGAAAAATAACAGATGAACAACCATCTGCTTTTATGTATTCTTCAATTTCTTTAGGTGTTGATGACATGCCTGTTACAACAAAACCATCGAAAGTTTTAGAAGCAAGACGTATGGCAATGCAAGAAATTGAAACCATATTAGATGAATTTAATAAATTTAAAAGTGGTCAAAAAGGTGAATGGCTTGTTGAACCTGAACGGTTAATGGATAGGTTA
>MENC01000154.1:2306-3329 GCA_001768155.1 Bacteroidetes bacterium GWA2_30_7 | reverse complement strand
TAAAAGCACTTGAGAAAATTTGTTTACCAAGAGAAGAAATTATTGATCCTAGCAAAGATTTTCCAGATTCTGAATTTCAAATTTTAACAATAACTTATAGTGGTCGTTGTCGTTCTGAGGAAATGAGATTAGGTAGCGAAATTAATTACAAAAAAATGAAAATTGTCAGAACAGGCGATATAGTTTTTAGTGAGTATAATACATTTCATGGAGCAATTGGTTTTATTACTGATGAATTTGACGGTGCGTTAGCATCTGGTAGTTATACAGTAGTTAGATGTTTGGATGAAGAGGATAGTTTATATTTATGGTCAATTTTAAGAACAACAGAAATAAGAGCTGATTTTCTAACATCAGCTATTGGTATGGGACGCCAAACAATAGACTGGGAGGATATAAAAACAGTACAAATACCTTTTTTGCCGAAAAAAGAACGTAATGAAATTTCTAAACAAATTATTGACGCTTGGGCTGCTGAAAAAAAAGCTCAACAATCAATTGAATCTATAAGTGATGTTTTGCATCAACATTTTCAAGTTGAAAGTAAAGAATCAAAAGTTAGATTTTTAGCAGCAAAACCACCAAAATAAAATTTAATTCCTATTCCACCAACACAAAAGCCCCCCAATAATAAGGCTCATATTTTTTACGCATTTCTGTTTGGGTTTCGTTAAAGGATTTGCGGATGTCTTTTTGTTTTAAAAGGTGGGTGTAAAACGATGTCATAAATTCGGAGGTTTCTTTGTCGGGAACTTGCCATAGGCTCATAATCAGGAATTTTGCTCCTGCCATTTTAAATGCTCGCTGCAAACCGTAAACTCCTTCGCTGCCTTTAATATCGCCAAGTCCGGTTTCGCAGGCTGACATTACAACCAACTGTGTGTTTTGAAGATTCATATTTGATACTTCGTAGGCTGTTAAAATTCCATCTTCCTGTTCGTTTTCGATTGCTGCAATATTGTTGTTTGCTCCGGTAAGTGCAAGTCCTGAACGCATTAGAGGCTTTGTGTTTGTAATTATGCT
>MENC01000154.1:0-2273 GCA_001768155.1 Bacteroidetes bacterium GWA2_30_7 | reverse complement strand
AGTTCCTCCACGAAAATCAATATCACCCGATTCTGCCTTTTTTGTAGCTTGTGCGGTTATTTCTTTTGGGTCGGGATAGAAAAATCCATGAGTTGCAATATGTAGTATTTTTGGGGAGTTTATTCCATCAAGTGATTTTAAGTTTTCTTCGGTTGCAGTTGAGCCTTCATAGGCTTTTGATTCTAATTTATTATCTGAAAATATTTTGTTTATGCTGTTAGCCTCTGCTTTGGTTCCTGCAAGGTATTTCCAAACTTCATTTGAGCTATTATCTGTTGTGAATTGTGCACCGCCAAAAATACTGATATTCAATTCTTTTGCTAATAAGTTAGTGCTGTATTTTTCTGTAATTAATTGAGTTGACGAAAGCGAATTAAGCGTGTATTTATCTGACAAATAAATATTTTCGGAAGTTTTAATTGCCGAAAATGCAATTTTATGTAATAATCCCGAAGGTGCATAATAAACTGTGTTGATTCCTGTTAATAAAGAATCGAAAGGCTGCCAAATTAATTTGTAGAGACTTGAATCCGTAACTTGTTTATTTCCATATATTTTTGAAATGTAATCGAGATTATTTCCGCCAAATTCGCCCAAAATTGTTTCTAATTCTTTCGATTCAAAAAGTTTGAGCATTATGGGTGCAGTTTTGTTTGGAAGTATTATTAATGCACAATAATTATTTGTATAAGTGTTATTTTCTTCGAGTTTTTTAAAGTGCATAAATTCAATGGTAGCTTCGTTTTCCTTTAGTTGTTTTTTTATTTTTTCCCAGTCGGTTTTAAAAATTTCGTCGTTCTTTTTAAGCTCCGATGATTTTTGAACTAATTCTTTTTCAATTGTATTTGCCTTTTCTTCCAAAAGTTCAACATTGTCGAAGCGAGTATTTGCCGATTGCGAGTAAAGTTGCGACAATTGTTGTTTTATGCCTAACCAGTTATTATATTTTTCGATAAGTTCTGCATCTTTGCTTTGCAAAATCGAATTTCGCACATTGTTCGACGAACGCAATAAAATGCCTTTATTTATAAGCTCATTATTATAAGCAGTCATTGTAACAAATTGATTGTTTGCAGCTTTTGAAACAGCAAACGAATTAAACATATCTGTTGAGGATGAGATTGTTTTCAAATATTTTGCTTTTTCTTCTTCGGAAAGAAACGAAAAATTATTTTTAAGTAATTCGTAGTTTAGTTGTATTGACTTTGTATAATATTTTTCGGCTTCGGGGTATTTTTTCTGAAATTCGTAAATATAAGCCAGACTTGCCATTGTTTCGGAGCAAACGGGATTGTTTTTTCCAAAAACATTTTCTTTTATTTCGAGAGCTTTTAAACAATATTCTTCGGCTTTTGCATAATTAAAACTTGCGGCATAATTCAAAGCCATATTATGATAAGTGATAGCCAAATCGGATGTGTTATCACCAAATATAGTTTTTTCTATTTCAACTACTTTCAGATAAATGGGTTCGGCTTTTTCTAACTGAACTGTATTTCTGTAAAATTCTGCCAGATTATTAAGATGCGTAGCATAATCAGGATGATTTGTGCCAATTGAAATACTATCAATTTTAAGAGCTGAAAGCAAATACTGCTCTGCTTTTGTTGAATTTTTTCTGACTTCTTCATCAGATTCTAAATAAATTGCCTTTGAAAGATATAATGCTCCCAAATTACTTAAAGCAGATGAGTACATTTTGCTTGTATCGCCATAAATAAGTTTATATTTTTCGGAAACTTCAAAATAATTTTTTTCGGCTTTTTCGTAGTTTCCTGTTTGGTAGTAAAATATTCCTAAACTCATAATTACAGATGCGTATTGAGGATGTTCTGTCCCAAGTTTTTTTGATGTTATTTCCACAGATTCTAACAAGTATTCTTCAGCTTTTTTGTTGTTACCTTGTGCCAGCATTGCATTGGCAAGGTTTGTAAGCATATTTACATTGTCGGGATGGTCTTTCCCGAAAGCATTATAAGCTATGTTTAACGATTTGTAAAGATATTTTTCAGCCATTTCGTAATTGCCCGATTCATAAAAAAATAAGCCATAATTATTCAGAAAAGTTGCAAATTCGGGGTGCATATCGCCATAAATATTTTCGTAAAGAGTTTTGCATTTTTCGTAAGTAATTCCTGCAAGTTGATAATTTCCCATATATGAATATAATCCGGCAATGCTCTGAAGTACATTAACATAAGATGTGTGATTTTCGCCAACAGCATTTTTCTGAATTTCAAGTGCTTGCTCCAGAAGCTGTTTTGCTTCTAAAT
>MENC01000153.1:10453-10595 GCA_001768155.1 Bacteroidetes bacterium GWA2_30_7 | reverse complement strand
AAATTCTTTTGTGGAACTTCTTTTTTATTTATAAAAGCCTTACCTCTTCTAAACTCAACTTCGTATCTATCGGCAACCAAAGATTGAACGCCTTCGTTTATGCCAAAAACTGAATAAATAATTACATTACCGTTTTCAAAAA
>MENC01000153.1:7177-9902 GCA_001768155.1 Bacteroidetes bacterium GWA2_30_7 | reverse complement strand
TAATTATAAAACTCATAATTAATACAAATGTGGTTAATGTTTGAAGCATAATTTGTATTGTAGGAGCATTTATTATTCGTAAAGATTTTGCTTTAACAGGTTGAATATAAACAATATCATTAGGATTAATATTATATAACTCAGATGATACCAAATCTTTATTTGTTAAATCAATTCTAAATGTTTTTATATTTTCATCTGTATTTCTTATTATTAAAACTTCTCTTTTATTTCCATTATCGTTAATATCACCAGCTAAAGCAATTGCATGAAAAATATTAATTTTATCTTGAAATACTGGATACAATCCTGGGCTATTAACCTCTCCTAAAATTGAGATTTTAAAATATGCTAATTTTACAAATATTGTAAACTCTTTAAGATATTTTTTAGCCTCTTCTTCAATTTTCGATTTTGCTTCATTTACAGTAAGCCCAGCTACTAATATCTTCCCTATATTTGGCAAAGAAATATATCCAGAATCATTAACTAAATATCCATAAAGATAAAGATATGATTCGCTAACTGTGGGAGATGCTTCAGTATATGAATAATTATACATTTTATTAATTTCTTCATTCGAAGATATTAATTTTATATAAAGTAAATCTTTTTGTTGAAGCTTATATATTGATTCTTTGCTTACACTATACTCTTCGTTTTGTGCACCCCTCAAATACACAATATTTTTATTACTAGTACATGAAACTAAAAATAATACCAAAATGAAAAATAAAAACTTGAATAACTTCATTCTTATTAAATTTACCACAAACTTAATAAGTTTTTTTTTGTTACAATCAAAACTAATAATGAAAGTTCAATTTAACAGAAAACATTTATAGTTTTGCAACTATAATTATAGTGAATGAAAGATTTAACAATCGGGAAGGAATCCAATCGTATTTTCTTTTTTGCCCTTCCGATGCTTTTAGGAAATGTATTTCAGCAACTTTATAATATAGTTGACAGCGTTATAGTTGGTCATTTTATCGGAAAAGAAGCTCTTGCTGCTGTTGGGGCATCATTTCCGATAATATTTATAATGATTTCATTAATAATTGGTGTTTCAAATGGATTCACTATTATAATTGCTCAATATTTTGGTGCAAAAGACTTTAACAGTATAATAAGAGCAATCGACACAATGAATATTGTTCTATTTATTTCTTCAATTGTTCTCTCTGTAGTTGGCATTATTTCGATTGATTCTCTTTTTACGTTATTACGACTTCCACTAGACGTTTTTCCAATGGCAAAACAATATCTACAAATATACTTGTCTGGATTAGTTGTGTTTTTTGGATATAATGGACTTAGTGCAATTTTACGTGGACTAGGTGATTCAAAAACACCACTTTATTTTTTAATATTATCAACATTGCTCAATATTGGACTGGATTTATTATTTATTTTAGTTTTTAAATGGGGAGTTGCAGGTGCCGCTTATGCAACTGTAATTTCGCAAACTATTGCATTTTTGGCACTTGCATACTACCTTCATAAAACTCACGATATTATAAAAATTTCTTTTTTAAAATTCAATTTTGATAAAAAATTATTTAAAACATCGTTAAAAATTGGGCTTCCTTCGGGACTTCAACATACTTTTGTGTCGTTAGGAATGATGGCAATTTTAGGAATTGTAAACGGATTTGGAACATCAGTATTAGCTGCTTATACAGTTGCAGTTCGAATAGATTCTTTAGCATCAATTCCTGCAATGAATTTTTCGATGGCATTATCAACTTTTGTTGGACAAAATATTGGTGCAAATAAAATGTTCAGAGTAAAAAAAGGTTTAATATCAACATTAATTATGTCTTCAATTATTTCAATAGTTGTATCTTTAGTTGTTGTATTTTTTGGAAAACAATTAATGGCAATGTTTACTACAGACCATGAAGTTATTTATATTGGAGAAAGTTATTTAATAATTGTTTGTTCGTTTTATGTACTCTTTTCTACAATGTTTGTTTTTCAGGGAGCATTAAGAGGTGCTGGAGATACATTAGTACCGATGTTTATAACTTTATTTGCATTATGGGTTATAAGAATACCTCTAGCATACTTTTTTTCAAAAGAATTTGGTTATTTTGGCATTTGGTGGTCAATTCCACTTGCTTGGTTTTTTGGAATGACTTTCTCTATAATTTATTTTTTTAAAGGAAATTGGAAATCAAAAACATTAATTAAACACAAAAATTCTTTTGAAAGTGCTAATATTTAGGAGCTGTAATTAAATAAAATGATTATATATAACCCTCAGCAGAGTCTCCTGAAAGGGACTCTGCGACAATCAATAACGCAAAGTCCTGTAAACAGAGACTCTGCTTGGACTTAATTAAACAAAAAAATTCTTATGAAAGTGCTAATATTTAGTATTACTGAAAAAAATAATAATCAATTAATATGACGTATATAATTATAGCCATTACTTGTATAATATCATTTATTGCACTTCAAAACAGAGCAATTTTTGATAAATATTTGTTTAATTCGTATCAAACCTACAATGGAAAACAACTATACCGTATTATAAGCCATGCATTTTTACATGCAGACTATAACCATCTGCTTTTTAATATGCTAACCTTATTCTTCTTTGGCGATTATGTTGAATCAGTTTTTAAAATGTATTTTGGAAAACCCGGAATTTCTTACTACATGTTACTTTACTTTTTGGCAATTGTATTTTCTACTATTCCGTCGATAATAAAACATC
>MENC01000153.1:5594-7163 GCA_001768155.1 Bacteroidetes bacterium GWA2_30_7 | reverse complement strand
AAAATATACATTTTCTTTATTCCAATTGGAATTCCTGCATTTATTTTTGGACCTGCATACTTAATATATTCTGCTTATATGGCTAAAAAAGGTATTGATAATATTGGACACGATGCACATCTATGGGGAGCAGTTTTTGGTTTTATTTTTCCTTTGATATTGGATTACAAATTGCTTTTTCATTTTATAAATCAAATATTTAACTAATGGTAAAAGCATTGTTTTTAGATAGAGATGGCGTTGTAAATTTTGAAAGAAGCGAATATACTTTTCGGTTAGAAGATTTTACTATTAATAACGGCATTATTGAGTTATTGTTAAACTTTCAAAAAGACGGATTCTTGATAATTATAATTTCTAATCAGGGAGGAATTTCAAAAGGAATTTATAAAAAAGAAGACGTTGAAAAATTACATAATAAATTTATAAAAGAATGTAAATCAAATAATATAAATATTACTGATTTTTTCTATTGTCCTCATTTTCCGGAAATAGAAAACTGTCTTTGCCGAAAACCAAAATCATTAATGCTCGAAAAAGCTATAGCAAAATATAATATCAATATTACTGAATCATTAATGATTGGCGACTCCGAAAGAGACATGGAATGTGCTGAAAATGTTGGGATTAAAGGCATTTTAATTAAATCAAATAAAATTAATTTAAAAATATTAAATCCTAAATTTTTAAATTCTAAATCCTAAATTACTAAATTACTTCATGGAAGACGTTTATATAATTGTTGATGGTGTTTTAACAAACAATAAAGCAGTAATTTACATAAATAATCGCTCATTCAGATATGGTGATGGTTTTTTTGAAACAATTCATGTAAGCAAAAGCAATATTCATTTTTTTAATTATCATTTTGAGAGAATTATTGATTCTGCTAAAAAACTTAAAATGAAGCTTCCCTCCTATTTTAATGAAGAGTACATTAAAAATGACATTTTAAAACTTTTAAACAAAAGTAAGTTATATTTAGGCGTTAGAGTAAGATTAAATATTTTCAGAAAAGATGGAGGATTTTACAGTCCGGAATCAAATAATATTTCATATACAATCGAAGCTGAAAAACTCCCAACCTATAATTATGAATTGAATAAAAAAGGTCTAAATGTTGAGATTTACAACGAAATTAAAAAACCAATTTCTATTTTATCATCCATAAAAAGCAATAATTCACTAGTTTATATTCTAGCATCAATTTATAAAACTGACAACAACTTCGACGATTGTCTGCTTTTAAACGAACATAATGATATAATTGAAGCTACAAGTTCAAATTTATTTTTAGTTAAAAATAATGTAATTTATACAAACTCAACATCTTCAGGCTGCATTAACGGAATTATGCGAAATGTAATAATCGAATTGGCTATTTCTCAAAATTTTGTGGTTTTTGATGATTGTATTTTTAAAGAACCCGATTTGCTCGAAGCCGACGAAATATTCTTAACAAATACAATATCAGGAATTAAATGGGTTTTATCATTTAAAGAACGAAGATATTTTAATAAAATTTCTAAAAAGTTAATTGAAGAACTTAATAAGAATTTAGAAATTTAG
>MENC01000153.1:1266-5560 GCA_001768155.1 Bacteroidetes bacterium GWA2_30_7 | reverse complement strand
AGCTCGGATTGTCTGGAAAATTAGTCCAAATTTTATATTTCTCTCCTAAATTTGATAATGTGTCTGACCAAATATTGTCGTTACGTTTCATTAAATCATTATTAGTTAATTCTGTAACTAGCCAAGAGTTTTCATTAATTTCTTCATTTAATTGATTTGGAGTCCAACCTGAATAACCAATAAAAAACTTTATATTACTACTATTAACAATTCCCTCGTCAATTAAATCTTTTAATGCATCAAAATCGCCACCCCAAAATAAATTATCTAAGATTTTAATACTTTTGGGTATTATATTACCAACGTTATGAATAAATTGAATTGAGTTAGTATTAACTGGTCCGCCTAATGAAATATCTGCATTAAAATCTGGAAAATCTTTTAAAATCTCTTTAACATTTATTGTTACAGGCTTATTTACAACAAAACCTATTGTACCATCATCGTTATGTTCTGCTATTAAAACAACTGACTTACTGAAATATATATCATGTAGAAATGGTCCAGAAATCAAAACTCTTCCTTGTTTTGGAGCAATTGAATTTTCTATTTTAAATAAATCGAAATCAGCTTTTTTCACAAAAAATAAATTAATATAAAATCAAATATCTATGATAATTGTGAAAAAATCAAATTTTACTCAATTTTTTTTAATTTTACACATAAATTTTAACAATATGTCAAAGAAAGCAACAACATATTCAGAAGCATTTTCAGAAATTGAAGAAATTATTGAAAAAATCGAAAACGACGAACTTGATATTGACGATTTAGCTGAAAAAGTAAAACGAGTTTCGCAACTAATAAAAATTTGCAAAGACAAACTTTATAATACCGAAAAGGAAGTTGAAAATATTTTGAAACAGATGGATGAGAAATAAAATTAAAAAGTTAAAAAAAAAATTCGATTTGCTATAATTCCTTTTATCAAACAAATTATGGAAATCGTTGAACTTAACTTCAACAGGAGATATCGCACATTGGCTGATTGGTACAAATTGTACCTGTCCACGAATTTGTATTAATATTTTATTCTTCTACATCTGAACCACAACTAACCATTACAGCAGGTAAAGGATAAATCATTGTTCCGGGTTTCCATTGAATTTTTGACATGGTTAAATTTTTATATTTTATTTATTATATGTATCATACATATATTTTCTAATATTTTTTGATTCAATTACTATTTTTGACGGGTTGTCTATTATTTTTTTTGCAAGATTTAAATATACTCTTTCAGCAATACCATCTGAATAAAAATCATTATTTTCTCGAATGCATTTATATAGTAAATGTTGAATAGTTTTTTTATTTTTATTGAATTCATCCATCCATACAATATCTATTACTATTAGAAAAAACTTTTTATCCTTTAAACTTATTATCGGATAATAAATCTTTTCACATGTTGCTTTAGGCAATATACTTATTATAGTCCTATTTTCTAGACTGTGTATGATTTTTGAATTAGGGGAAATGAATTTTACATCTACTCTAACATTTTTAGCTATTCTACTTCCATAATTATGTAGCTTTAATATACATTCAGGCATAATACATTGCTCATCTTCAAAATTCAGAAAAGTGTTTAAAGTATCTTGTATTAATGTTGTAACATTGACACCAGGTTGTGTTATTATATTTTGATTTTCAAATTGCAAGTCAGCAATATTTGCCTGTAATTTTAGTATTTCTAACATCGAATCAGCATTCTGGTTATACTTTTCAAGTAACTCTTTTTGCTCTTTATATATTTTAATTATTTCATTATGCTGTTGTTTTTCTCGCTTAACACTTTCTGAATTTCGAAGACTTGACGCACTATCTCGTATACTACTCATAGTATTTGCATAAATAGCAATTGAAATTGCAAGTAGTGAAACAAATATTTGAATTTTATCTTTGAAAGAAATATCTTTTAAAGCTATTAAAAAATTATTACAGAATTTTTTCATTTTATTAACTGATTATAATAAATTATATTGGCTGATGAGTTATTTTCACTTTTTTAGCAAAAAATAAAGATACATGTTTTAATATTTCGACAAAGTGAGAACCTTTGTTGAACTCAAAAAATATTAAAACCTAAAATGAATAAAAATTCTTCCAAAGTTTTTATCATCTTTTTCGATTCTTTAGTATAATTTTTTAATATTTGATAAATTCAAAAACCTGATTACATGCTTTTTAAGTTGACCACTCCCTTTGCCCGGAATAATTTCAACTAAAGGGATTTTTTTATCAATAGCTTCTTCAATAATTGAATTTAAGGCATCGTCAATCTTTTTGCCCTTATTGAATATTTCGTGTAAATCGAGTTTTAGATTAGACATCTATTTATTATTATAAACCATTGTTTCATGGGTTATTTTAACGACCAAAGTTTTGGATTGCGACTTAAATGAAAAATAGATAATACTATGATTTTATTGTTTTCTACGAAATAAAAAATACCATAAGGAAATCGCTCAGTTAAAGCCATTCTGACATTTTTGTATTTTATTTGAAACAGAAATGGATTTTGTGAAATACTATTTATGCACATTTCAACATTTTGTAAAAAATCCTCACCTAATCCTATTTGCTTTTCCTCATACCAACTGTAACATGACAACATTTGTTTGGAAAACCTTGCTCTAAAAACAATTTTAAAAATCATTTTTTTGTTCTGGTAATTTGTTTAACCTGTTCCCATGTTAGTACATCTTCTGGATTTTTTATGTAATCTTCCATTTCTTGGTCTAATATTTTTTTCTGTTCTTTACTTAATTGAAATTTATTTGAATCAGAAGCAATGCTATTCCAGATTTCTTCAACCAAAATAATTCGCTCAGGAATGGTTAATTTTAAAATATGCTGCAAGTTGTTGTTCATAAATTTAGGAATATCTAATTTGTAAAATAATATATCAAAATTTACTTTGTTTTTGATTACTTACACAATGTAATTTATGATAGTTTACTTAATATTATATTCAAAAATAAAACTTTATTTTCAAATTATAGAGAATTTTCTTTAAAACTTTTAAATATCTTGACTTAACTTTCAATTATATATATAATCTCACTTACCTTCTCGAAAAAAAATCGTAACAAGCTCAATACGAAAGACAAATTAAATTCGTTGATAAACTTTGTAGAAAAAAACTAACTGACAGTTTTAAAAAAAGAAAAATTCACCTTGCTATAATTCCTTTTATCAAACAATTGTGGACAGTCTGGAAATTTAACTGCAATGGGATGTTCAATAATAAGCCAGCCATTTTCTTTAAGTAATTGTTTCTCAAAAACCAGTTGCGGAATTAGCTGATAATCTTTGCTCTCGTAAGGTGGGTCGGCAAAAATAACATCATACTTTTCGTAGCAATTTTTTAAATACGAAAAGGCATTTGCTTTTATAGCCTTAAAATTTTCTAACTTTAATGAATCGGCAGTTTTTTTTATAAAATAATGATGGTTTGGGTTAAGTTCCACAGATGTAACATTTTCGCAACCTCGTGAGGCAAATTCATATCCTATACCGCCTGTTCCGGCAAATAAATCTAAAACAGAAATTTCATCATAATAAAAATTATTGTTTAAAATATTGAATAAGCCCTCCTTAGCTATATCTGTGGTAGGTCGTGCCGAAAAGTTTTTATCGGGATTTATCTGTCTTCCTTTATACTTTCCGCTTATGATACGCATTTGTGTAAGTTTAAGAAATTTGAATAAATATATGCAGGAAGTTCATAAAATACATAACTATAAGTATAGTAATCGTCGTATTTATCGAATTTTAAGTTTCTAATATACTTTCTGGCTTTTTGAAAATAAGAATCATCTTTTTTAGTGTTGCCCATAAAAATTACCTCTACTTCTTCGGGGTTTAAAGCAAGTTGTTCAAATACATACAAGAAAAAATATATAAAATCATCATCGTTATCAATGGCATAAGTATTAAACAAAAGCATTTTATTGCAATCAATAACCATTATATCAAAACTTGATTTATTAATATTTACAAAAACTTTTTGCTGTTGCTTATTTTTGTATAACATCATTTTGTTTTCTATAATGGGGAGCGAGTAATGAAAAAATTTAGCGTTAGGAAATTGCTTTGAAATTAAATCAAGGTAAATTTTCTTAATCGAATATATCAGATAAGTTCCAGAGATGTTAAGTTTGTTGTACAATAATTCTTCGTCATCTTCTTTTTCGTGCATAAAATTAAATATCGAACTTATTTTACTTACATCGAAAAGTGGAGCAGGAACTTGAGTACACTTAGAAAAACCGCACATAACATAAAC
>MENC01000153.1:0-1175 GCA_001768155.1 Bacteroidetes bacterium GWA2_30_7 | reverse complement strand
TGCTTTATTGCAATGTACTTATTTCTAACAGTGTCGAGGATAGAAAAAGAAAATCCATCCTGCAAAAGCTGAATGGATAAATGATAAGTAAGAGTTAGATTTATATCTATTGTTTCATCAATAAGATTAATTTCATTCATATCATAATTCAGAATCGGCTTTATTCCCAATTTCCGGCATTATTATTTGCTTCGGTAACAGAGCCAACCTGAAGAATTTTTTTAGGGTCAAATGGAGCTGCATCAACTGCTTCAAAAACCTTTACTACTACTTTTGAACCTGTTTCTATTTCACCGGCTTTTAAATTAAATGGTGTATTTGTAAATGGCACATATCTAATAGAATCTACAGGATATTTATGACCAAATAATGTATCAAGAACAGGAATACGAACAGTATCGCGAGTAATTAATTTCATTTCCAAAGCTTGTTTTTCGGTTAAAGTGTCAGGAACTGTTCCGATAGCTCTAACAACCGGCATTGAGTCGTTTTTTAAAAACGAAACTAATGTATCAAAACTTCCGGTATATCTGCCATATACATCTTTGAATGCAATTTGTGCAGTTCTGATATCTTTTAATCTTTCAATAACTTTTGCATAACGTCTATTCTTTTCATCTTCAAATCTTATAGGTTTTGCAATACTTTCATATAAAAAATAACCTAGAACTAATACCGCAATTATTAAAATGCTCTGAATAGCTAATTTCATGTGTTTAAATTTATTTGTTTCAGTTGTTGCAAAAATAAAATTTTTTTTAATTAAAATGTCTATAACATCTATTAATTTAGCAACATGTTAAAAAATCATTTGATTAAACAATTTTCAGAACATCTGGGTTTCGCTCCTACCCTAAGCCAAACGCTATTATTTGAAAAATTTTCAGAATATATTTCCGAACTGGATAATAAAAAAATATTCTTAATAAAAGGATATGCCGGAACCGGAAAAACTTCTGCAATAAGTGCAATTATCAAAACTCTTGAAACTTTTAAAATTAAATGCGAAATGCTTGCTCCAACTGGAAGAGCGGCTAAAGTATTTGCAGGTTTTATGAAAAAAGATGCCTTCACAATTCATAAAAAAATATATCGGCAAATATCTAGTAAAGATGGATTTGGCAGGTTTATTCTTGATTTTAACAAACATAAAGACACTTATTTCTTTGTCGATG
>MENC01000152.1 GCA_001768155.1 Bacteroidetes bacterium GWA2_30_7 | reverse complement strand
CTTCTGAAAGGGCAAATAATACAAAATTATTTGTAAAATATTACCAAAATATTAATCGAATGCCATCGCCACCGTTTTCGCTTTCGGGCAATAAAGCAATTAATTTAAAACCTGATAGTACTTGGCAAATAAATTTATCAGATAGCTGTAAAATAGCAATTTCAAAAATAGGTTTTTATAAAATTTCGCCCGATAGTATTGGCGATTCAGGATTTATAATATTATGCTTTAATGATAACTATCCATTGGTCGAAACATCAGAAAAACTATTACAACCATTAAGATATTTGACTTCTGCAAAGGAATTTAATGATATGGATATGTTTGCTGATAAAAAAAATGCGGTTGATAATTTTTGGCTCAAATCTGCTGGTAACGCAAGCCGTGCAAAAGCATTAATTAAAATATTTTATAGCCGTGTAATTTTTGCAAACGTTTACTTTATAAGTTATAAAGAAGGCTGGATGACAGATAGAGGAATGATGTATATTATACTCGGACCACCATCAATTGTTTATAAAACTAAAAATGCTGAAAAGTGGATTTATACCCAAAGTAGTATTGGTAATTTATCCTTTATTTTTCAAAAAGTAGAAAATAAATTTACCGATAACGATTACGAATTGTTTAGAACAGATAGCTATAAAAGCGTTTGGTATCAGGCTATTGAAACTTGGAGAAGTGGCAGAGTATTCGCAATTTCAAAATAACTTTTATTCTAAATAAGAAGCAATACAAAACTTAATTATAGAAATAAAATTAACTTTGCGTTATTAAAAAATAAAAAATGGTTAAATTATTTGTAACATTTCTGTTATTATTTTCTTTTCAAATTATATTATATTCTCAAAACAAAAAAGAAATAAAAAAACAATTAGGTGATGCTATAAAATTATTTAATGAAGACAGATTTGACGAAGCACAAAAAATTCTAATAGAATTAAACGAAGTTGATAAAGACGATTTTGAAGTTGAATATTATTTAGGAGCTTGCTATCTTAATTCCGAAAATTTAAATACCCAAAAAAAATCACTTCCTTTTTTAGAATTTGCTATAAAAAAGAATCAGTTTATGCTGCCTCCTGATTTATTTCTTGACTTAGGAAAGTTATATTTAAAGATTTACGACTTTAAAAAAGCAGAATTGATGCTAAAAAAATATCAGCAAAGTTCTATTTTCGATGAACAACAACAAAATAAACTTCCAGCATATTTATCATATATTAAAAATGGAAAAAAGTATTTTAAAGACACTATGAAGATAAAATCCAGTATGTTGGGCAATAAAATAAATACTGAAAATATTGAATCAATGCCATTTGTAACAGCCGATGGGAATAATTTGTTTTTCACCAGAATTATTAAAAAGAAAAATACAAAAATCGACTCGTTAAAAATTGTTCTAAAAAGCACAAAATTATTAGACGAATGGCAAGAACCCGAAAACTTGTTTTTTGAAGGTTATGCACCCGGAGAAGTCGATGTTCAGGGAATTTCATCAGACGGAAATGCAGTAGTTTTTAAATTTCGTAATTCGCTAAATATGTGCATTGTTAACAACGAAATGTGTGTCGATTCAAGACAAATTGATATTTTAAAATCAGATGAAATTGTGTCAGGAGTAACGATTTCTTCCGACAATAAAGAAATTATATATAGCAGTAATAAAACGGGCGGAACTGGAGGATTTGACTTGTATCAAACGTTTCTGGTTGATGAAGTTAACTGGGCAAAACCAAAAAATATGGGTACAAAAATTAATACTAAGTCTAACGAAACATATCCTTTTCTTTTTCCAGACCAAAAAACTCTTTATTTTTCATCCGATGGATATTTTTCAATAGGAGGTATAGATATTTGTAAAACATCTACAATAGATGGAAAAACTTGGATTAAAGCAGCTAATGCCGGATATCCTATAAATTCTTACGATAATGACTTTTTATTATCTATAACAGCAAACAATAAATATGGTTATATTTCTCGCACTTCATCTGATGATATTGACGACAAAAATATTTTTGAATTAGTATTTCCAGACTCAAAACCATATATAACTTATTCAGGTAAAATAATTAATGGAATTACTAACCAACCCGCAATAGCTACAATTAATGTAATTATTACAGAAAGTGGTGTTAATAAAACAATTAAAACCATTGAAAATAATAATTTTATTGGAAATTTTATGCTTTCATTACCATTAATTGATGGTATTATATTAGAAATTATATCTTCTGGTTTTTATCCGCAAAAGATTGCTCTAAGCCCCGAAAAATATGATAAATTTGAAACAATAATGCTAACAAATCCAAACTAACACTTATAAAATGTTTAAAAAAAAATCGGAACTAATTTTTGGAATCAGACCTTTAATTGAAGCAATTCAGAATAATCAGGAAATTGAAAAAATATTTGTAAAAAAAGGGATTGAAAGCGATAGCTGGAAAGAATTATATCGAATACTGAAAGGTAAAAATGTTCCATTTCAATTTGTTCCTGTTGAAAAATTAAATAGCTTAACAAACCTTAATCATCAGGGGGTTGTAGCATTTATTTCAAAAATTGAATATGCCGAAATCGAAAAAATTATTCCTTTTTTATACGAAAATGGAAAAACTCCATTAATTTTAATCCTCGACCATATTACCGATGTCAGAAATTTTGGTTCAATCTGTCGAACTGCCGAATGTGCAGGAGTTGATGCAATTGTTATACCTGCAAATGGTTCAGCTCAAATCAATTCAGAATCTATTAAAACTTCGGCAGGTGCAATAGTTAAATTGCAAATATGTAGAACATTCAACTTAGAAAGAACCATCTCATTTTTAAAAGATTCGGGTTTAAAAATAATATCTGCAACAGAAAAAGCAAAACAAACAATTTACGAAACCAATTATCAATTTCCTTTAGCATTGGTAATGGGAGCCGAAGATACAGGTATTTCATCTTCAATTATTAAAGAATCGGATTTGACTGTGAAAATACCTTTGTTTGGAGAAATAGCCTCATTGAATGTTTCAGTTTCAGCCGGGATTATTTTATATGAAATAATAAGGTCGAGAATGATATAATCGTATAGAACAAAAAATGTTATTTAATATAAAATATTTATTTAGTATAATTGTATAATTTGTGTAAAATTTAATTTATTTGTGTTACGTTAACCAGTTATACATAGAATATGAGAATATTAATTTTTTCGACTCTTTTTTTATTCATGAATGTATTGTTGAAAGCTCAGGATTTAGACAACTTTCAACCACTTCAATCAAAAGGAAAAATTCCTGAAGACTTTATAAAAAAAACAACAGATAAGTATATTGAAAGCACTAGCACAATTTCAAAAAATAATTCCTGGAGCGAAAAAAAAACAAAAAAGGAGTTCTATTTAGAAAATAATTTTAATATTGATAGAATTTTAAGAAGTGGATTTATTATATTCAACGATACATTATCTGGATATGTTAATAAAGTTGGTAGAAATTTACTTAAAGAATTTCCTCAATTAGACTCAAAAATCAGATTTTACATTTTAAAAACATCAGAAGTAAATGCTTTTGCAACTGATCAGGGGATAATATTTGTTACCGTAGGTTTATTAGCCCAACTTCAAAACGAAGCACAATTAGCATTTATACTTTCTCACGAAATAATTCATATAAAAAACGAACATAGCATTAACAGTTATATTATTAAGGATGATTTAGTAAAAGGAAAAGGAAATTACAGAGGAGTAGATAAAGATTTACGATTATCATCATTTATTAATTATTCACAAGAGAATGAGACAGAAGCAGATAAACAAGGTTTTGAAACATTTTATTCAAAAACAGATTATTCTACTGAAGAAATTAAAAAAATGTTTGATATTCTTTTATATTCATATCTTCCTATCGAAGAAATTGATTTTAATAAATCATTTTTTGAAACTGAACATTTTAAGTTTCCAGATTCATTTACAACTACTGAATTAAATCCGATTTCTGCAATTGAAGATTATGATGATTCTAAAAGTAGCCATCCAAATATTAAAAAAAGAAGAGAATTAATGAATGGCATTGTTGATTTGGAAGAAACTGGAGGAAATAAAAAATTTATTGTTTCTACAGAAGAAAATTTTCAATACATCAAAAATATAGCAAGGTATGAATTATGCAATATATATCTCATTGATAGACAGTATGAAGATGCTATCTATACGGCATATGTATTAATGAAATTAAGCAAAAATAAATCAAAGTATTTAAAAGAAATTATTGCCAAAAGCCTATATTCATTATGTAAATATAAAAATAAAAAAATATACAACGATATACATGTAAAACCAAAGAAAGTTGAAGGAGCTAAACAACAGGTTAATTCATTTTTTGAAGAAATTTCAAAAGAAGAATTAAACGTTCTTACACTTCTTTATTTATGGAATTTACATGTTGAATTTCAAGACGATTCTTTTATGGATAATATTACTGATGAGGTTTTTAACGAACTGACAAATATTAATAAACTAACTAAAGAAAATTTTTATACTCAAAAAATTGAGGAATTGAAAGTTGATACATTATCTGAAGAAGAGTTAAATAAACTTGATAAATACGAACGAATTAAATATAAAAAGAAAATTCAATCCTTAAAAAAAAGTGCAGAAGTTACTTATTCTTATGCATTTATGGATTTAATGAAGGATAAAGATTTTATTGCAAAATTCGATAAAGCACTTTCAAACAACATTGAAGATGATGATAAAGACAACGAAGCTGAATTAAAAAAAGAAAAACTTGAAAAAAAATATGGGAAAAAGCTTGGAATAGATAAAATCGTTTTAGTAAATCCTTTTGTATTATATGGTACTGGTAATGACGACAAACCGATTGATTTTATTGGTTCAGAAACGCGTGAAATAGACTATATCTACAGATTACAAAAATTGTGTAAAAAGGTAAATTTAGAGACCGAAATGTTGGACAATAAAATTTTAATTTCTTCAGAAACAGACAGGTTTAACGATTATTGTAAAATATCAAATTGGTTTTATGAATTAATCGAACATGATGGTGTAAACGTAACTAACACATCTACACCATATGTAAAAAGTTTAGTAGATAAATATAACACAAAATATTTTGCATGGACATCAATGGTTGTTGCAAAAGGAGGATTTAATTCAGAATGGGGTAAATTTATTTCATATTCTGCTACAATTACTGGAATCCCAATCGGATTTTATTATTTAACAAAAAAAGTTTCTCATCTTAATTTTGCTTTTTATTTATACGATATTGAAAAAGGTGAACTTGTATTCAAATCAGATGTTTATGTTGTAGATAAAGATAAAAATGACATACTAAATTCGTATTTATACGATGCTTTATCTCAAATTAAATCAAAACCGAAAAAATAGATAATTAGTAAATGTTTGATTTTTCAGTCACTATTGTCCGATAAAAGTATAAAATTAGTTTTTCAAAACATATATTAATTGAAAATCAGTAGATTAAATTTTGTACTTTTATCGGACAATAGTGACTGAAAAATCAAACATTTACTAATTATCTATTTTTTCGGTTTTGATTTAATTTGAGATA
>MENC01000151.1:2518-13348 GCA_001768155.1 Bacteroidetes bacterium GWA2_30_7 | reverse complement strand
GGACATAAATATTATTATTCCCATTGGAACAAGCGTTCTTACTGTAATTGCAACTTTAGTAATTACATATTTAGTAAATAAGAATACAGACAAAGGAAAACTGACTCGCGAAGTGACTACGTTATCCACTCAACTAGATAATGAAAGAAATAATCGCTTAAGCTTGGAAAGCCAACTCAAAAAAATCAATGTTGAAAATTTAAGCAACAAAAAAGTAATTGATAATCTTAATACAATTAAACTTAAATATGAAAAAACAAATGCTATATTAGAAAAATCTGCCGTTGTAAGAACTTTATCACAACCAGTAATAATTATGGGACCTAGAGGTGTTGGTAAAACTGCATTAGTTGTACAACTACATGCACCTTGGATTCATGAAAAATTAAAAGCGAGTATTGATCATAAACATAGTGAAGTGCCAATATTTGATTTTATTGAAAAAGATTTAACTAATCATTTCGCTAACTCCGATTTAAAAGTACAACTTCATACACATCTTGTATTAGATATGCATGATTTTCCTGGTGATTTTTCAGCACAAACTCAAATAAAAGAAACTATACTTGAACAAGCAAAAGAAATAAAATATCGAACAGGTAAAAACTTGGGTTTGGTTTTAGTTTGTATGTTTAATTCAGAAGAGGCAGGAATAGGAATTAGTGATGTTACACGACAATATTATAATGGTGATCTTTTTAGACAAATAAAGTGTTTTGTTACTGATGATCAAATTTCTATTGACAGGTTAATATTTGTCTTTAATTTTTTTGATAAATTAGAAAAACTTAAACCAGAAATGAACGGTTCATCCCTTAGGAATTATTGTCTTGATAAATTTAGTCCAATTTTTAACGATTTAAATCGTATTTGTAATCATGATAAAGTTTGTGAAATATTTACAGTGTTAGGTGGTGAAGAAATTGTTGTTGAAAATCGTGGTGGAACAGTGGTGAAGGGTGAATGTTCAAGGAAATTTGTTAGTTTTTTTGTTGATGAAATTAAAATAAAAGAAATTATTCCCGATTCTGCAACTAATAATGCATCAAAATATTTTATGTGATGATAATAAAACATTTTATAAAACTAAATATTGGTTCTAAAGGATACTGTCTTTATATCAAAAATGATAAAAAGTTCAAAGAACATGATTTGAATGTTTATAACGAACATGTGCCATGTAATTATATTTCAATTCAAAAACATATTGAAAAGATATTATTTTCTTATAAATTACCAGTTAGTATATCGTTTAATTTTGATAATTCAACAACTAAGCTAATAGTTGGGTTTGGTTTGTTTCTAAATATAGAAGACGATAAAGGACGAGAGGGTATCGTTTACATTCATGCTGTTGAGATAAATGATATAAATCATTTATATTCTGTGATATTACATTTTATTAAAGTATTATCACCTGCTTCAATAAAAGAGTTTTATCTGAAAAAACTAAACGATGTAGCAATTGGGAAAAGTGATGTATCATCAACATTAGAAAGTTTATGCAATAAACTTGAAGAATATAAATTTGTACAAAGAAATGAAACTGATATTGCTAATAAGGAACTTACATTTTCAAAGATAATTCATGATTGTTCTGGAGGTTCAACAATGGCTTGGTGGTTTTTTGCAGATTTGTTAAATAACAATAGCACAAATTGGGAAGTATTTGATGATATAGAATCTAATGGAAAACTTAGTACTCAATTGTTTCCTTCAATTAACAATGAATCCATAGACGCATCAGATCTCTTTAATATTGGTATTGGAAATAGGTTAATTGCATCAACCACTGAGCCAATATCAAATAGTATGAAAGAAGAACCTATTAATAAAGAAATTTATGATGGAATGGAAACTACAGATATTTCTGAAAAAGCCACAACTGATAATGAGACAGAAGTTCAGAAAAAAACACCTGAAATCAAGAAAATAATTCCATTTAATTTAAAATATTATTTTATTTTATTATTATCTATTATTTGTTTAATCCTTCTTATTATAAATAGTTTATTTATTAATTCCTTAATATCCGATGTTGCGCAATTACAGGATTTAACAAAAAATGGTAAACATCAAATAGAATTATTATATAGCGACATAAAAAACAATAAGAATGAAAAATCAAATGAAAATGGGAGTCAATTATCAAATGAAAATGAAAAACGATTATCGAAATTATATAATTATATAAAAAATGAAAATGCTCAAAATTTTATTAATAGATTATTGACTTCAATAAAAGGAAGTGGCAACAAATTGACAAAAGACGAATTAAATGCAGCTATACTGCATATTGACACTTTCGATATAAAAACAATTAATATTATTAAAAATCTTATAGATAATTTTACCATTTATGATAGCGATAGTTCTTCTAAATTAGATAGTAAAGAAATTATTAATTTAATCGAATTTGATGACTTATAACCTTTTTAAATACAAACTAAAAGAGGTGCAGAACTTAACACGATAGACCTTCGGAAAGACAGAAGGGCAGCCGATAACATGGGGTTGGGGCAATTGCCGATGCAGTGGTCTTTCAGCGTTGGTGTTTCAAATAAAATTTACAGCGGTTTGACATATTTGTGTTTCAATTTTCGGCAACTGCCCCAACCCCCAACCGGTACGTTAAAAAAAACCAATAATTGCTCAAGTGAAAATTTAATATAAAACTTTAGCCTAAGCACAACTAAATGCTAACATCAACCAAGACCCACCACATCCACGTTTCTATCCTCAATCTAAAAATCCTAACAGTTTTTAACCCCTAAAAATAAAACCAATAAAATTCAAAAATAATTAATTAATTTTAAATAATGTAATTGCCCCAAAATGCAATAACCATCTCGCTTATAGAATATCATTAAAACAAATATTTAATAAAACAATCCAACAATCCAACAATTTAATTTGTAATTCCAATTAATAAATTTTATTTTTGCTCAACAACAATAAAATCGTAAATCATAAATCGTAAATCATAAATCATAAATCTCATGGCAACCGACATCATCAACGAAATCTCAAAAAAACGAATCTACACTGGTAGCGATGTAAACATGCTCACAGCCACATCAACATTAGTCGAACTTGCAATCGCACAAAAAACTTTTTTAATTTCAAAACGACCAATATGGGCAGACCCATTCCTCCCAAACTTAAAAACACGTATCAATTCCGCATTTTCCATTCACTTAGGAATCGACAATGCACTTCAAATGCGTGAAGCAACACAAACAATATATAAACTACAAGCCGATACACTAATACTATTAGCCGAATTTAAAATACAAGTCGAAGAAGACTTTAAAAAAGATAAAAAACAAAAAGAAGAAATATTAACACAACTAGGATTCACAAGTTACTATAAACAAGTACAAAATAACAATCAAGAAGCACTCGTAAACCTATTATATCAATTTACAAAAAATATGTCGGCAAAACTAAAAACCGAAATCATAACCGCCGGTACAGTCGAAACAACTATAGATGATATAATTGCAAAAGCACAAACATTAAAAGACTCCAGCATAACACAAGAAACACTCAAATCAAGCCGTCCTGAGCTAACACAAGAAACAGTAAAAGAATTTAATCAAATATACTCGCAAGTAATAAGCCTTGCAAAAATTGCAGCTAAGTTTTTTAAATCAAACAAAACACTTAAAGCACAATTTTCATACTCTAAAACACTCAAAGCAATTACATCAGGTAAAATAAATCCCGAAACTCCCGAATCACCCTCATCACCCAATCCTCAATAAGATAACAAAAATAAAAAATTCGTCCTAATCCGTCTCATCTGTGTTCAATTACATTTTGCACAAATATGGATTTTACCCTTATGTTTTGAATCTTAACCTGTAAATCCTGTAAACTTGTACTGAATTTATTTCAGTATCCTGTCTAAATCCAGAAATATTGTGTTTTCCCCAGCAGTTCGAAATTTGTATTCGGTAGTAAAGCAAAATTAGTCCGTATAAATCAATTTCCGGTCGTTAGCAGAACAAAACCTGTCGTTAGAAATCAATTTCAGGTCGATAGAAATACAAAACTGTCAGTTCGCAGCCAATACCCAACCGTTCTAAACGACAACCCGACAGTTCGCAACTAATTTCTAGCCATTAGAAATCAATTTCCAGTCCTTAGCAGAACAAAACCAACCGTTAGAAATCAATTTCCAGTCCTTAGCAGAACAAAACTAATCAGTAGTTGCATATACGAGGTTCAACATAATTAAACCAAAACCTACCAAATTCCATATCCCATTTATATAGAATCTTTCTAAATCCTATAAATATGTTAATTAACATATAAAAAAGAAATCTATAATTTTAATTTCGTAAATCAAATTTATACGATATTTTCGTTTAAAAATCTTCTAATTAGAGTATTGCAAAATGTTTAATGCTAAATTTCAAATATTAAATTTTAAATATTACATCTTAAATCTTAAATAATATATGGCACCCTTTATTAATTCATCAATCGGAAAAAAAGTAATAATGAGTTTGACAGGAATATTCTTATTAGTATTCCTTGTTGTTCATTTAGGTATTAATATGTTGCTATTTGTAAGCGAAGATGTTTTTAATGCAGCATCTCATTTTATGGCAAAAAACCCAGTAATGTTTGTACTTCAACATGTTTTGGCATTAGGTTTTATTATTCACATAATATATTCACTAATTACATCCTACTTAAACATGAAAGCACGACCAATTGGTTATGCAGTTATTGACAGGTCAAAATCAAGCTCTTGGGAATCTCGAAATATGCTTATTACCGGAAGCTTAGTATTTTCATTTTTAGTACTTCATCTTATCAATTATTTTTTCAAAATGAAATTCGGTGATGTCGAAATCGAATCCGATTTTGTTCTTGTAACCGATTTATTCGGAGTATGGTATTACACTGCGATTTATATTGTAAGTTTCATTTTATTATATCTCCATTTGAATCATGCTTTTCAATCAGCATTCCAAACACTTGGCTTAAATAATAGCAAATGGTTAAAAAGATGGAAAGTAATCGGAACAATTTATGCTTTGATTATCTGTCTCGGATTTATATCAATAGCAGCTTGTTTCTTCGCCCGCTCAATAGTTTAACCATCAAATGTCATTCTGAACGAAGTGAAGAATCTAACAATTTAACAATACAACAATTTAACAATTTATGACAATATTAAATTCAAAAATACCCGAAGGACCAATTTCAGAAAAATGGTCAAACTTTAAAGCTCATTGCAATCTTGTAAACCCTGCAAACAAACGAAAAATTGATATTATCGTTATTGGAACTGGTTTAGCTGGTGCTTCTGCTGCTGCATCATTAGGCGAATTAGGATTTAATGTAAAAATATTCTGTTATCAGGATAGTCCCCGCCGAGCACATAGTATTGCAGCTCAGGGAGGTATTAATGCAGCAAAAAATTATCAAAACGATGGCGACAGTGTATTTCGCTTGTTTTATGATACAGTAAAAGGCGGCGACTATCGTGCTCGTGAAGCAAATGTTTATCGTCTTGCCGAAGTAAGTAATAATATTATTGACCAATGTGTTGCACAAGGAGTTCCATTTGCCAGAGATTATGGCGGATTATTAGATAATCGTTCATTTGGAGGTGCTCAGGTTTCGCGTACATTTTATGCACGCGGTCAGACCGGACAACAGTTATTGCTGGGAGCTTACAGTTCATTAAGCCGTCAGATTGCAAGTAAAACAGTTGCAATGTACGAAAGAAGAGACGTTTTAGATATAGTTGTTATTGATGGAAAAGCTCGCGGAATTATTGCCCGAAATCTTGTTACTGGCGAATTAGAACGTCATTTTGGACATGCAGTTGTTATTGCAACAGGTGGTTATGTAAATGCATTTTATCTTTCAACAAATGCAATGGGTTCAAATGGTTCTGTAAACTGGCAGGCTTATAAACGTGGAGCATTCTTTGCAAATCCATGTTTCACACAAATTCACCCAACTTGTATTCCTGTTCATGGCGATTATCAGTCGAAACTTACACTGATGAGCGAAAGTTTAAGAAACGATGGACGCATCTGGGTTCCAAAAAATAAGGAAGACGTTGAAAAAATCAGAGCAAAAAAACTATCTCCAAGCGATATAAAAGAAGAAGACAGAGATTATTATCTCGAACGTCGTTATCCTGCTTTTGGAAATTTAGTACCCCGCGATGTTGCATCACGTGCTGCAAAAGAACGTTGCGATGCAGGTTTTGGTGTAGGTACAGGATTAGCTGTTTTTCTTGATTTTGCAGACGCAATCAAACGATTAGGAAAAGCTGCCGTTGAAGAAAAATATGGCAACCTTTTTCAGATGTACGAAAAAATAAACGACGAAAATCCTTACGAAACACCTATGATGATTTATCCAGCAGCTCATTATACTATGGGCGGAATCTGGGTTGATTATAATTTGATGACAACTGTTCCGGGTTTATTTGCATTAGGTGAATGTAATTTCAGCGACCACGGAGCAAACCGACTTGGAGCATCAGCTTTAATGCAGGGACTTGCCGACGGATATTTTGTAATACCATATACTATCAGCGATTATTTAGCCGACCAAATCAGAGTTCCAAGAATTTCAACAGAAGCCAAAGAATTTATCGAAACTGAAAAGCAGATTAAAGAAAAAATTAACAAATTGTTTTCAATCAAAGGAAAACGCTCAGTTGACAGTTTCCACAAAGAACTTGGAAAAATAATGTGGGAATATTGTGGCATGGGACGAAACGAAGCCGGATTGAAAAAGGCACTTGAATTAATTCCCGCTCTCAGAAAAGAATTTTGGTCAGACGTTAAAATTCCTGGCGAAAATAACGAGTATAATAATGAACTTGAAAAAGCCACAAGAGTTGCCGATTTTCTCGAAATTGGAGAATTAATGGTACGCGACGCTCTCAACCGTAATGAATCATGCGGCGGACATTTCCGTGAAGAAATGCAAACTGAAGATGGCGAAGCAAAACGTGATGATGTAAATTTCGCTTATGTTGCAGCATGGCAATATAATGGTGAAAATGCAGAACCAACGCTTCACAAAGAACAACTCAAGTTTGAAGCTATCGAAATGAAGCAAAGGAATTATAAGTAATAAGTTTTTAATAGAATTTTATGATAAGCACATTAAACCTAACATTAAAAATATGGCGTCAGGCAGCACCTAAAGCCAAAGGAAAATTTGAATCGTATCATATTTCAGGAATATCAACAGATTGTTCGTTTCTCGAAATGCTTGATATTCTGAATGAAAAACTTATAAACGAAGGGAAAGAACCTGTTGCATTCGACCACGATTGTCGCGAAGGAATCTGCGGAATGTGCAGCCTTTATATTAATGGTCGTCCACATGGACCCGACGATGATATTACAACTTGTCAGCTTCACATGCGTAAATTTAAGGATGGAGCTACTATCACTATTGAACCATGGCGAGCCGGTCCATTTCCTGTAATTAAAGATTTAATTGTTGACCGAAAAGCATTTGATAAAATAATCCAAAGCGGTGGTTTTATTTCAGCTAATACAGGTGGAACTCAAGATGCAAATGCTATTTTAATAGCCCACGACGATTGTGAAGAATCAATGGATGCAGCAGCTTGTATTGGTTGCGGAGCTTGTGTTGCAGCTTGTAAAAATTCATCTGCAATGCTTTTTGTTTCTGCAAAAGTATCACATCTTGCGAAACTTCCACAGGGAAAAGTTGAAGCAACGAAACGTGCAAAAGCAATGGTCGCAATGATGGACGAACTTGGTTTCGGTGGTTGTACAAATACAGCAGCCTGCGAAGCTGAATGTCCAAAAAGTATTTCAATTTCACACATAGCAAGACTTAACAGAGAATATTTGTGTGCTAATCTGATGGATTAGAATTTTTACTTTGGTGTTTAAACCTAATCAAAAAGGCTGCCTTTCTCAAGACAGCCTTTAATAAATTGTTTATGTAAAGTTTATTGAACCACTATTCTACTAATCTTAACAACATCTCCACTTACAACTTTCACAGCATAAATTCCTTTAGGAAGTGTGCTGAAATCAACTTGTTTTGTTGTTGTTTCTGATGATAGTGTTTCGTTTAGAATTACTTTGCCTGTAACATCAATTATATTTAAAGACGCTTCATTTCGTAATCCTTTAACCGAAATATAGAACTTTCCGGTAGTGGGATTTGGGTAAATATTAATTTCAATTTGATTATGTGATATACTATTTTCCCCTAAATAACAATTATCACTAAAACTTGCCCAAGAATCAATATTTGTCCAGTTGGCAGTTGACCATGCTGCATTATCTACGTTAATGCATGTAAGATTGGGATTGTTTGTTGCTTGAAAATATAAAAAGTTGGCATTATTTCCATTTTTCACATTTAAACTTGTTAATTGATTATAGTTACAGAGCAATTTATAAAGAGCAGTATTTGCCGAAACATCTAAACTTGTTAATTGATTATTGTCACAGAACAACTGAATAAGAGCTGTATTAGCTGAAACATCCAAACTTGTTAATTGATTATTTATACAGAACACCTGAGTAAGAGCCGTATTAGCTGAAAGGTTTAAGCTTGTTAATTGATTATTGTAACAAAACAACTGAGTAAGAGCAGTATTGGCTGAAAGGTTCAAGCTTGTTAATTGATTATTGCTGAAGGACAAATCATTAAGTATCGTATTAGCAGAAACATCCAAACTTGTTAAAAGATTATTGTTACAATTCAAAGTAGTAAGCACAGTATTTGTCGAAACATCTAAACTTGTTAATTGATTATTGACACAACTCAAAAATATAAGGGATGTATTAGCAGAAACATCTATATTTGTTAATTGATTATCGCCAAAGTACAACTCATTTAGAGCCGTATCAGCCGAAACATCCAAACTTGTTAATTGATTACCGTAACAATTCAAATATGAAATCAAAGTATTCGCAGAAATATTCAAATCTATTAATTGATTATAGCGACAGTTCAAATAAGTAAGAGCCATATTGGCAGAAACATCCAAACTTGTTAACTGGTTATTGTAACAGTACAATGTATCAAGAGCTGTGAATGCTTCAATGCCTGTTAAATCGGCAATACTCAAGTAGCTTACATTTAAATAACCTGAAAAACTAGCTGCTTCATCACATTGAATTTCGCTATCACCATTTGTATTAATCGAATCATTACCAACCAAAGCTGCTTTAAAATTAGCATCGGGAATATAAACATTATCAAATACCAATTCCAAAGTTGCAACACTATCACAACCAACTGAATTTATAAGTGTTTGAGTGTAAGTTCCCGAAGTTGTATAAGTGTTTCCATCTGTCCAAGTGAATGAATCACAAGTTGTAACATTGGTTGTTGAGCTTGTCGAAACATTAATTGTTAATTCCAAACTAACTATTGAATCGCATCCATAAACAGTCAAAAGAGAATCATAATATATGCCTGCTGAATTTTGCCATGCACCACTTGCAAAGATGCTGTCGCCCTGACAGATTGAAATGTTTGTATCTATGTTATATCCCTGTGTTGTAATATTTAAGTCAAGATTAATAATACTATCGCAACCTTCTGAATTTACTAATACTTGTTTATAAAATCCTGTTGAATCATAAACAATTCCATTCAACTCATAATCAGCACATGAAATAATTGATAAATTCAAAACCGTAGAGTCTTTAATTGTCAGATTAATAATAGTTAATGTGTCATTATTTGTCTGATAGTATGTCCCTGTATTATTATAAGTGAATCCATTATAAAAATAACTATCACAAACACTATCTGTAACATATACAGTATCTGTAATTGTCAATGTTTGTCGAAATTCGTAAACAGTGTGCAATGTTTGATTTGTAATAACCGGAGCATTATAATCGAAATAAATATCTGCCGAATTTCTTATTTCGGTATTGTTTGGCAAATCAGGGTTTTGATTTACTGTAAATGTGCAAAATCCATGACTTGCAGCTTCATTAGCATTACTGTCGGGTAATTGAATATTATAAAAAGTCCATTCCAAAACTCTTGGACCATACATCTGGAAATTATAGTTATGACTTGCAACTCCCGGAACCACAGAGAAAATATCCAAATCCATATCCAGAGTATCTCTTACAACAACAGTAAATGCCGTATCGGTTCCTGTATTCTGAAAGCGAATATTATATTGCAACTGCTGATTGGGATATATATAATGATTTGCAGTAACTCCTGTTGGATAGCCGGTTTTATCGTTAGGGTCGTAACTTCCTGTAACAACTCCGCAATAAATATCAACAATCGGGTCGGCATCATCTTGTGGTAAAACATTTACCAAATCGGGTGTCCAGTTTGATAAATTACCGCAGGCTTCCACTGTTGCATTTGGGTGCGAATTTCCCGGATGTAGTGGATGTTGGTCTGCTTCCAACCTCCAGGTGCGACCATCACCGGCAAATGCAAATACAATACTTTCGCCTCCAACAAGTTTTACAGAATCAAGAATTGTATAAACTCCATCAATAAAAATGCGAACAGGTGAAAAGCAATCCATATTGCCATTTCCAAATTGTCCGGTATTTGTAATCACAAAATAAATACTATCGTTCTGGCAATAACCCTCAACTTGCAAACTCGATTTATCCCAAGGCAAAGTACAAGGTGTAAAATCTCCTGGATAAATCTCTGTAATAGTATCAAATACACAACTATCAGCAGGATACAAATTTGCCTCCATACAAAGCGTTTGTCCAAGACTTGCATTGCAACTAACCTGACAATCAATAGTAAAATTCACACACTGCCCCGGATTCAAAGTTCCAAGCTGAAAACGAT
>MENC01000151.1:217-2510 GCA_001768155.1 Bacteroidetes bacterium GWA2_30_7 | reverse complement strand
TTTCCCAAACTTGTAAAAGCTAAACTTGCAGATTGTGTAATAATTAACGAATCAAGCTCAATATCTGCATAAGTCGAATTTAATGCTCCAGTAGCAATATATTGATTACAAGCGTTTACATAAACCTTTTGATTACTGAAACATCTTCTGACAATTGGCATATTTACCGACACATCAGGACTTGCACATGGTTGAGTAGAAACTAATCCAAAATCGGGAACATAAGTAATTTCATTTGGGCTTGTAACTGTAAAAGTTTGTGTAACAGGGCAAGTTGGAGACCAGTTGCCTGAAGTATCTATTGTTGCTGTGTAAGTTCCGATTGGCAATGAATCTATAACCCAAACTCCTGATTCGTTGGTTTGGGCTATGATATTTCCGGGATTTATTGTTATAAATCGATTTTGAATACCTATTTCGAGAGAATCTCTCTGGCAGTTTTGGCTTAGGTCATTAAAAATGTAGCCTGTAATGCCTTGTTGTTTTAATTTTAAAATGAAAATATCATAATTGCCTGCCGAAGTTAAATTATATGTGCCAGAATCCGGGTCAAAATCAGCTGTGCCACTGAAATAGCCCGTTGTATAAGCATTTCCCGAAGCATCTAATGCTATGGAGTTGCCGTAGTCGTATAATGTGCCACCCATTGCTTTTGCCCAGAGGAAATTTCCCGAAGGGTTGAGTTTGCAAACAAAAATATCATTATAGCCTGCAGGAGTTAAATTAAATGTGCCGGCACCCGGATCAAAATCAACTGTGCCTTGAAAATTGCCCGTTGTATAAGCATTTCCTGAAGCGTCTAATGCTATGGATTTTCGGTTGTCGTCTGATGAGGCTCCCATTGCTTTTGCCCAGAGGAAATTTCCCGAAGAGTCGAGTTTGGAAATAAAAATTTCAAAATTGACTCCCGAAGTTAAATTAAATGTGCCGGATCCAGGGTCAAAATCAACTGTGCCACCGAAAATGCCCGTTGTATAAACATTTCCTGAAGCATCTAATGCTATGGAGTAGCCGTAGTCGGTTGATGTGCTGCCCATTCGTTTTGCCCAGATGAAATTTCCCGAAGAGTCGAGTTTGGAAATGAAAATATCGTAACCGCCCACCGACGAAGTTAAATTAAATGTACCTGCACCCGGGTCAAAATCAACTGTGCCACTGAAATAGCCCGTTGTATAAACATTACCTGAAGAGTCTAATGCTATGGAATGACCGAGTTCGAATGATGAGCTACCCATGCGTTTTGCCCAGATGAAATTTCCCAAAGAGTCAAATTTGGAAATAAAAATATCAACACCACCAGCAAACGTTAAATAAAATATGCCTGGACCAGGGTCAAAATCAACTGTGCTTTGAAAAAAGCCCGTTGTATAAACATTTCCCGAAGCATCTAATGCTATGGAGTAGCCGTAGTCGTCACCTGAGCCGACAATTACTTTTGTCCAGAGGAAATTTCCCGAAGGGTCGAGTTTTGAAATAAAAATATTGGTAGAGAAATGGCCTGTTGTATAAACATTTCCTGAAGCATCTAATGCTATGGAGTAGCCTTTGTCTTCTGATGTGCTGCCCATGCTTTTTGCCCAGAGGAAATTTCCTGAAGGGTCAAGTTTGGAAATGAAAATATCATAACCACCTGCCGATGTTAAATTAAATATGCTGGCACCCGGGTCAAAATCTACTGTGCCTTGAAAAGCGCCAGTTGTATAAACATTTCCCGAAGCGTCTAATGCTATGGAATTGCCGTAGTCGCCTGATGTGCCGCCCATGCGTTTAGCCCACTCCAACGTCTGCCCCCAAGCTCCCCCAAAAACCAAAAGACTTAAAGCCAAAGTTAAAAGATGAGTTTTCATTTTTGAGCTATTGATAAGGGTTTTCAATATTATGCTTAAAAGCAAAACAGCAGTAGTAGCAAAGGTTTTCATATACAAGCAGTTTAAAAATTAATCGTTATAAAAGTAATAAAACTTTTTAAACCCAAAATAAAAAAAGATTAGCGGTTGTACGACAAATCGGACAATTTTAATTTTTCCCCGCATTTTTCCTCTATTACCCCTTCCTCTTGCAGGTGTTTTCACCTGCAAGTATTACCTCTCTTTCAATTTCTTCACCCCAGACATCAATTTCTACACACCGGATGTCAATTTCTATACACCAGACACGAATTTCTACACCCCAGACATCAATTATAGCAGACCAGACATCAATTTCTACACCCCAGATGTCAATTTCTACACTCCTTTACAGTCTCTTCAGCCATCCCCTCAATTCGTTCACACATTCCTTCATTCCTTCGTTC
>MENC01000151.1:0-198 GCA_001768155.1 Bacteroidetes bacterium GWA2_30_7 | reverse complement strand
TCAGTCAACCCTTCAATGTTAAACATTTCTGGAGTTCGATTCCTTATTTGTACAAATCTAATTTAATTGTTTGAATCTATTAATCTTGTGATAATAGACATCTTTCCAAATTAATAATTGAAAAACTTTAATTTGATTAACCCTGACCTTCAGGTCGGGGGATGAAGAAAAAGAAAGTTCTCCGGGCTTTAGCCCTGA
>MENC01000150.1:7905-8047 GCA_001768155.1 Bacteroidetes bacterium GWA2_30_7 | reverse complement strand
CAGCCGACTTTACCCGTCTCTTTTTAGGCAATGTCCACCTTCGTACCGTCACGTATAAGGAAGCGTTTCTCTCATTTTGCTTCTTTGATCCTTTTGAAATCTCCCTTCAGACCCTTTTGGAAAAAGCGAAAGCCATCGAATC
>MENC01000150.1:7457-7886 GCA_001768155.1 Bacteroidetes bacterium GWA2_30_7 | reverse complement strand
GTGTCTTTTTCAAAAGATGACCTCTTAACCCTTTTCCTCACCGAATTTGTTGAGCCTTCCTTCGAAAAAGAAACTCTCACAGCCCTCATACATTATCCTAAAAGCCAAGCGGCCTTAGCTAAAACAGTTCGACAAGGGACAGATGAAGTCGCAGAAAGGTTTGAATTGTTTTTTCAACAGATAGAACTTGCCAACGGCTATCACGAGTTAACAAATCCAGATGAACAGGAAAAACGACTCTTAGAAGAACAAGAAAAGAGAATCCTTTTAGGAAAAGACCCACTCGTCCTGGATCAAGAGTTTATCAAAGCGCTTAAGAAAGGCCTCCCTGACTGCTCTGGCGTTGCCGTCGGCGTCGATCGACTCATCATGCTTGAGCAGAAAGCTCCCTCGCTTTCTTCCATACAGCCGATTCCTTTTCACGGGCCC
>MENC01000150.1:0-7277 GCA_001768155.1 Bacteroidetes bacterium GWA2_30_7 | reverse complement strand
ATTTTTTTAACAAATTGAGTTCAACTTGCATTAATTTCTTATTTTTATCCAAAATTTATTAATTTAAAAATTATAATCTTTATGGAAGAACAAGCAGTAAAAACTAAAGCCGGAATGGGACTAGGAATTGCCGGATTTGTATTAGGTTTAGTTGCATTAATTATTTCTTTTATACCATGTCTTGGGACTTGGGCATTAATACCGGGTGTTGTTGGTATTATTCTAAGTGCAATTGCACTTTCGATGGCTTCAAAAGGTAATGGTGCTAAAGGATTAATAATTGCAGCTCTTATTGTTTCAATTATTGGCACTGGAATCGCTGGTTATCAATGGTATTTTTGGAATCAAGTTGCAACTGAAGCAACAGAAGGTTTAAAAAACTTTGATGATGAGTGGAAAAATGCAATGAACGATTTAAACAGTGAGTTAGAAAACATGGATACTACTTTAAACGAGCAAATGGATGCTATTGAAGATAGTTTAACAAATTCATCTGAACCTGCTGAATAGTAGTAAACTGTTTGAAGTTTCATGTTTGAAGTTTAACGTTTGAAGTTCGTGGTTATTTTGTTAAAGTGTTGCTACGCAGTTAAATCCTAAATCTCTAAATTCGTAAATCCTAAATTCTTATGCCTTGCTTTATAAGCAGCCTTATCAGATAATAAATTTAATATTAGCCGGAATATTCATTTCTATTATGTTTTATTCCGGCTTTTTTTCTGCTGAAAAAAACAATCATCCTATTGATTGTCAGGTTTTTGAAAATACGAGAAAGCCATGTCCAACATGCGGAATTTCACGTTCGTTTTCCGAAATAGTTAGATTTAATTTCGATAAAGCGTTAATTTATAATAAGTATTCAATAAAAATATTTTCTTTTTTCTTTATAGAATTAGTTTTAAGACTATGTTTTTTCATAATTTTATACTTTAATTTAATACGATTGAGAATAATTTTAATTAGCGATATAATTATTTCAATTAATTTGTTTTTATATTGTTTTAAAGATATAATATTTTATGTATAAGTTATTTATCATTTTAGAAATTATTTTCATATTGTTTTCTTGTAAAAGAAATTTGGTAGAAAATATTGTTAAAACATATCCAGACGGAAAAAAAGCATTAGTAAATTTTTATGAAGAAAGTGATTCTGCAAAATCAGTTAAACGTCAAGTAAAATATTATCCAAATGGGAAAATTGAAGTCGAAGGAAATTTTGAAGATGGTAAACGTGTTGGAAAATGGACTTATTATTATGATTCAGGAATTAAATGGAGTGAAGGAACTTTTGAAAACGATTTAAGCAACGGAAAGTTTACTGTTTGGTATAAAGACGGTAAAATAAATTACAATTCGGAATATATTGATGGGAAACCAGACGGTACATGGATTTTTTATGATGAAACTGAAAAACCCGTTAAAGAAGTAGTTTTTGAAAAGGGAAATAAAAAATCGGAAAAGAAATTGGAGTAAATTGTTATATTAGTGAATATTTCAAAATAACTTCCCCTTAAATTAATGGTGATTTCGAGAGCCTCAATCACCGGAGGCTGAGGTTCTCGAAGCCACAGGATTCTATAATATGCTTAATTAATCAGAAATCAGGGGAACTTATTTTGAAAATCATACTTAGAAATCTTTCCAAATTAATCAAATAGCCATTTTTATTCAATTTATTCGATTTTTTAATGTTTCAACAAAACTTAATATAACACTTAGTTTACTTTTATCAATATCCAGCATTTGCAAACTTTTGTTAGCTAAATTGTGGTATTTATTAATTTCAGATAATGTGATATTCTTAATATCTAAATTATTAAATACTTCTAAAACTACTTTTATTTTATTTTCGTTATTAATATTTGAAGTTGAATATAGTTCAATAAGGTTTTTTTTAACATTATTATCAGCAAGTTCGAGTGCCTTTATATATAAAAATGTTTTTTTGTTGGCGGTAATATCTCCACCGATTTTTTTTCCAAAAGTTTCCTGATTTCCAAACGAATCTAAATAATCGTCGTGAAGCTGAAATGAAATGCCTAAGTTTTTACCAAAGTCGTATAATAAATCGGCTTGTTGTGCATCGGCACCACCAATTGTAGCTCCAATTTTTAAACTTGTACCCAGTAGAACAGCCGTTTTTAGTTCAATCATTTTTAAATAGTCGGTTTGAGAAACATTTTCAATAGATTCGAAATTCATATCAAATTGCTGTCCTTCGCAAACTTGCAGGGCTGTTTTATTGAAAATTGCAAAAGTTTTTTTAAATAAATCGGGACTTAAATTGCTAAAAAAATCATAAGATTTTATCATCATTGCATCGCCCGACAGAATTGCAACATTTTCTGACCATTTTTTATGAACTGTTGAGCGATTTCTGCGTAAATCGGCTTTATCCATAATATCGTCGTGAAGTAACGTAAAGTTGTGAAATATTTCAATTCCTAATGCCGGCAAAACAGCATCATTTATATTTTCAGAAAATAAGTTACATGCTAATAATACTAAAGTTGGGCGGATACGTTTTCCGCCACTTTCAAGTGCATAATAAATTGGTTGATAAAGCTCCAATGGAGTCGATTTGAAATCAATTTGATTTATCTCTTTTTCAATAATTTCACAAATTTTTTCGCTCGAAATCATTACGATACAAAGTTATTTAATTCAAACAAACCAATATCAAGAATATTTTTTAATCCATGTTCAAGGGTAATTGGTGTTTTATTTAATAAGCTTTTCATTTTAGTTGTATCGGGTTTTCTTCTTTTCATATCGCCTTCTTTTAATTCGGGCAAATGAATAATCTTTGATTTGGAGTTTGTAACATTAATTACTTTTTTAGCTAAATCAAGGATAGTTATTTCATCAGCACCGCCAATGTTTGCAACATCATTTACAAACTTATTCTCAATAAAAGTGTTTATTGTAGCATCAATATTATCATCTATATAGCAGAATGTTCTCGTTTGAGTACCGTCACCATAAATAGAAATATCGTTATTATTTAATGCTCTTTGCAAAAAACGACTTATAACAAAGTTTATACTTTGTTTTGGTCCGAAAGTATTAAAAAAACGAAAAATTGTATATTCAAGTCCAAATTCCTGATAATATGAACGTAAGAATGCTTCTCCAACATTTTTAACAATTGCATAAGGTAATCGGGAGTTTAAAGGTGTAGTTAGTTCATTTTGAGGAAATTCAACAGGTTCGCCATAAATTTCAGAAGAAGATGAATAATAAATTCGTTTAACACCTGTATTTTTTGATAAATCAAGAATATTTTTTATGCCATCAATATCCTGAAGTACACTAATTGGGTTTTCTAAAGTTCGTTTAACACCTACAACTGCTGCATAATGAAATACATAATCGAACTGATAAGCAAACATTATTTCGGCAATATCTTTATAAATATTTATATCTGCTCTGATAAATTTCCAATTAGTACGAGGCATATTTGGAAGTTTACCAATATTTCCGGTTAATAAATTATCAACAATAACTACATAATTATTACTATCTGAAATTAATCTTTCTGCTAAAGCACTAGCAATGAAACCTGCACCACCTGTTACTAAAATCTTTTGCATTTTATTCTTTTTAAAAGTTCAACAAGTCGTTATATCAATTGTAAATCAAAATAACTTGTAAAAGTTCAAAATAAATGTTTTTAAATAAAACTTTTACTATTTTTTGAAAAATATTATGAAAATAGCTTAGATAAATAAAATTAAACAAGATTATTATCTTTTATCTTAAAAATATAGTATCTAATCTGTTAGGACCAGTAGATATTATTGTTACAGGAACATTTACTGTTGATTCGATAAATTGTATATAATCTTTTAATTTTTGTGGAAGTTCTGAATAAGTTCTAATATTAGAAATATCTTCGTTCCAACCATCAAATTCAGAATAAATCGGAGTTGCTAATGACAAGTCGTATGGAACTTCTTCTGTTTCAACTCCATTTACTAAATAAGAGGTACAAACTTTTATTTTTTCAAAAGAATTTAAAACATCAGCTTTTGTTATAATAAGTTGTGTAACTCCATTAATCATTATCGAATATTTTAGAGCAGGAATATCTAGCCATCCACATCGGCGGGGACGACCGGTAGTTGAACCATACTCATTTCCAATTTTTCTTAATATCTCACCTGTTTGATTTAATTGTTCAGATGGAAATGGACCACTCCCGACTCTTGTACAATAAGCTTTAAAAATTCCTATTATTTCGCCCATATTATTAGGCGATATTCCTAAACCTGTACATGCTCCGGCACTAACTGTATTTGACGAAGTTACAAATGGATATGTGCCAAAATCAATATCAAGCATTGTTCCCTGAGCTCCTTCGGCAAGTATTTTCTTTTTTTCGTTTATAAATTTATTTACAACATAACTGCAACTAATAAATTTAAATTGTTTAAGAAGTTCAATACCTTCAATCCATTCTTTTTCGTATTCTGAAAAATCTTGAATATAGTTTAAGTGCTTTAATAAATCTAAATGTTTAGCTTTATAAAAAGCATATTTGTCGTAAAAAATATCCGATAAAATATCGCCCGTACGGAGTCCGTTTCTGGCAATTTTATCGGTATAGGCTGGACCAATTCCTTTTAAAGTTGAGCCAATTTTTCCGGTGCCTTTAGCGTGTTCGTAGGCAGCATCTAACTGACGATGTGTTGGTAATATTATATGAGCTTTATTTGAAATTAATAAATTTTCAACTGGATTAATTCCATGTTTCTTTATTGCTTCAATTTCTTTTTTAAAAATTACTGGGTCTAAAACAACTCCATTTCCAATAATATTTATTGCATCGGGATGAAAAATTCCAGATGGAATTGTATGTAATACGTGTTTTATATTGTTAAATTCAAGTGAATGACCAGCATTTGGACCGCCTTGAAATCTTGCAATTACATCGTAAGAAGGAGTTAAAACATCAACTATTTTTCCTTTTCCTTCGTCTCCCCATTGAAGACCTAATAAAATATCTGCTTTCATTAAAAATAAAATTGTATAAACTTATGTTATCGAATTATTTTTTTTTGTTGCAATCTTTACATATTCCATAAACATATAATGAATGATGCATTGCTTTGAATCCATTTAATGCTGCCGCAGATGATTCAATATCCTGAATACGAGGGTCACAAAATTCTACTACATTTCCACAAACTGTGCAAATAAGATGGTCGTGCTGTTTGCACTGATGAGCTTTTTCAAACTGTGCAATATTTTTACCAAATTGATGCTTAATAACTAAGTTACAATTGAGTAATAATTCAATTGTATTATATAAAGTTGCTCTACTAACTCTATAATTTTTATTTTTCATCAAAATGTATAATGCTTCAATGTCGAAATGACCTTCACGCGAGTAGATTTCGTCTAAAATAGCAAATCTTTCGGGAGTTTTTCTATGACCATTTCGTTCTAAATAATTTTTAAACAGTGTATTAACTGATGTTTTTATTTCGTCGTAAACCATATTATTTAAAATTTATTTGACTAAATTATAAAAAGAGAATGAATTATTCAATTTTTATTTAGAATAAATTAATAACAATTTAAGGTTTTGTTTTGACAGTAGTTGTAAATCTTAGCTTTATAAAATTTTTATGTTGTTAAAAATATAAATCTAATGTTATATTTATGTTTTTTGATACTTGAGGGTGTACGACAAATTTCCATTATGTTGCAAAATTAAATAAATTTCGTTGATTATAAAGACGATTCGATTTGTACAAAATCCTCAAATTACTGATACGGAATAGGAAAAACGAAAAATTCCTATCGGCATAACTTTCCGATGAATCGGAACAAGCTGTTCTAATTAGCTTTTCTTTCGCAAACCTATTAAAAACTAGTATATTTGGAAGCATTTCGATACTTCGATACTTCGATACTTCGATACTTCGAAAAGCTCAATAACCGAAAGCATAATAATTGATAATTTTTAAATAACTTTTGCCTTATAGCCTTCGGATAATAGAATTTGTAATATTTTTTGCCGGAAATCGCCTTGTATTAATATTTCGGTATCTTTTGATGAGCCTCCAACTCCGCATTTTGTTTTTAGTTTTTTTGCAAGTTCAGATAAATCTTGGCCTGTGCCAATAAATCCGGTGATTAATGTAACTTGTTTGCCTCCTCGTTGCTTTTTATCAAGAATTATTTTTAGGTTTTGTTGATTGGCTGGTAATGTTTCAATGTCTTGGGAATTGTTATCAAATTCGTATTGGAAATCGGAATTTGTTGAATAAACAATATTTACACGTTCTTTTCGAGATTTTTCTTTTGACATATTTTTATAAACCTAATTCGTTACTAATTTCCTTCATCGCATTTATTGCAATTTCGGCAAATTCGTTAATTGGGATTCCAATTTTTTCACATTCCATTATATTTTCACGTTTAACTGTTGCCGCGAAATTTTTTTCTTTCATTCGTTTTACTACTGAACTTGTTTTTACACTTGAGAGTTTTTTATCGGGATAAACATAAGTGGTTGCAAATATTAATCCTGTAATGGTTTCTCCTGCTGCAAGTGCATGTTGAAATTGTGTTGTTCGGGAAATTCCGGCTGATACTTCATTATGCATCATTATAGCATCTATTATATCTTCGTCGGCATTTAATTTAGATAATATTTCTACACTTTTTTTGCCGTGAATATGTGCATCTGCATTTGTAATTTCAACATCAATATCGTGAAGAAGTCCGGCTAAACCCCATTTTTCGACATCTTGGTTTAGCTTAACTGCCAATGCTCTCATAACAACTTCTGATGCTAAAGAATGCTGAAGCATCTTTTCATTTTTTACATATTGTTTGAGCAAATCTAAAGCTTTGTCTCTATTCATTTTACTATTATTTTTTTATTTTCAAATTATACTGAAAGGGCTAAAGCCCTAAAATTAATAGCTTTAATTAATTCCACGCCCTAAAGGACGTGGCTACTGTTTAATTTGTTCTTAATAATCTAAAATTTGTTGTTCGGTAAGTTTACAATTAATCCATTCGGAGTCGAGTACTGAGCCGATTTTTTCGTAAAAATTTATTGCCGGATTGTTCCAGTTTAAAACTTGCCATTGAAGTCGTTTAGCATTAATTTTTCGAGACTGTACAACAACTATGTCGAACAATTTTTGCCCGATACCTTTGCCACGCATAGATTCTGTTACAATAATATCCTCTAAATAAACACATTTTCCTTTCCATGTGGAATAGCTTATATAAAATAACGCTAAACCAATAATT
>MENC01000149.1:5832-10224 GCA_001768155.1 Bacteroidetes bacterium GWA2_30_7 | reverse complement strand
GAGATTTAGCATTTAGTTGTGCCATTCGGTACTCGTATATTAAATCGTTATAAATAGGAATTGAGTCAACTGAGAAATTATAATCTGATGAATTTTTCGATGATTTTGAAAAATTTGATTTTTCAGTAACTCGAATCATCATAAAACTATCAATTGCAGAAATAATGGGGTCGTAATTTAATTGCGAATTATTGGTAGTATCTGATTTTGTATTTTTATTAGTTGAGTATGAGCTTAAAGATGTTATTATCAATAAAATAAATAATGGATATTTCATATTATCAAATTTTTAGTAAAATTCGATAAAATGTTTTTTGGAATTTATAAGGTTGTAATAAAGTTATTAACTTTAAGATGTTTAATTCAATGATTTTACAATAATTTAAGCTTGTACAGATAAAACCAACTGAGGTTCTGTCTTAGTTGAACGCTCATTTACTTAACAAACTCCAAAGCCTTTTCAAATGCCGCATTAATTCCGGCAGGGTTTGTACCTCCGGCAGTCGCAAAATAATCCTGACCACCGCCACCGCCATTAATTTCTTTTGAAATTTCTTTAATTATTTTTCCGGCATTTAAAGCTTTTTCTTTTACCAGATTTTCGGAAATTACAACTGCTATATTAGCCTTTCCTGCTATTTCGCAACCTAAAACACAATAAAAATTTTCTGATTGTTGTTTTATTAATAAGCATAAATCTCAAAAAATGAATTAAAATGTATTGAAGATGATTTGATTGGGAAGATTTAGCATTTTTACAACTTTGCTCAGCAGAGGCTCTGCCTCTCCTGAATATATTTTTACAGGCTGAGCCTGTATTGATAAAACCAACTGAAGCCTATAAGCATACTAAACATTATACTCTCCTAAACCACTTATAGTTTACAATAAGACATAAAAAAAAAACTGATAGATAACAATCTCATCTAATATTTATATATTTGCATACATTCAACAAAATATTTATATATAATATTTGATGTTATGAATTTTATTTTAGATAAATAAAAATGAATTGGAAAAAAATCATTACTTGGGTATCAATTATAGGATCTATTGCCTCTATAATTGGATTAATTTATATATTTTCTCCACTAAAAGAGAATACACTAAAATTAGATGTAATAGTTTCATCTTGTGACAATTTAACAATTTTCAATAATATAAAAGAACCCGAAATAAAAGCTGAATTTGAATATAAAGGAAATAAAATATCTAAATTATGGAGATTAAATGTGGTATTTAAAAATGTTTCCGAAAAAACCATTATCGGTGATGGTCAACTAAAAAATATTCTATTTGATAAACTTGTATTTTATGTAAAAAAAGAATACCAAATTATTGATAAAAAAATGATTAAGTCTGATTTTAATCATACTTTATCAATTTTATCAAATGATACTTTACTTTTGAGTTTTGGCCAATGGAGATTTGCTGAACAATTGGAATATTCTTTATATGTTACAACTGAATTAAATACCACTCCAGGTATTGAAATTTTTTACCAACCTAAAGACAGACAAATTATAGATGGGGATATAAACTTTGTTAGAGAAATTCAAACTAAAGAACAAGAATTGATAACAAATAGATTAGGTCTGCCAATAAAAAAAGTAGTTTATGTTTTGTTTATTGCCCTATCATTTGCGTACTTAGTAGTTTTTTTAATAATAATTGTATCCAATATTATTGGTTATATAAGAAGAACTTTCTGGATAACTAAAACTTTAAAAAAATACAATGATTATGTTTCTATTAAATACATCAGAAATAAAGATATTTTAGAAAAATATTTAAATAAACCTGAGGTTTTTTATGATTGGGATGATTTTAAAGGAAATAAATATCCTAATTCTTGGGGTCTTGATTTTGCTCATACTAAACTTATTAAATTAATATTAACCATATTAATCCTTTCAATTTTATCATTTATTTATGTTATTTTAATTTTTGATTTAATTCAACTTTTTCCATAATTTTATATAAAGAATGATATTTTAAAATTGAGTTTTAGTCATAATTTAATCTATAATCTTTCTATCTCTTTTTAATTATGTCACAATGGCAAAAATTATTTTAGAAATAATTGAAGATAAAACTCCAAAATTTAAAACATTAGCTAAAATTGGACTTTTTAGTATATTGTTATTTTTAATTGACATACTTATTATTGAAAATTTTATAATTAAAAATGTAATAACCAGTGGCATAGCAATAATAAGTGGAATATTTTTTCTTGTATTCTTTTTTGGTCAAGCATTTATAGAAAAAGTTAAAAAAAATGGAAAAATGATAATTAGTGACAATTATATCAAGTTAGAGAACGAAAAAATAGATTTTAATCAGATTGAAAAAATTAAAATCGTTTGTAATTCTTATGATGGACAATTTACATTGTCTAGAACAAGCCCAACTATGATGGAAGATGGAATTGATAATTACATTATTATACATACTACTGAAAAAGTAATAAAGAAGGAATTTTACATTCAAGGACAAATCGAAATGAATCAATTGCGAGATGCTATACAGTTGTGGAGTGACAAAGGAATACTATATAATTCTTAATTTTTGAGTTCGGCAGAGGCTCTGCCTCTGCTGAATATATTTTTACAGGCTGAGCCTGTATAGATAAAACCAACTGAGGCAGAGCCTCAGTTGAACTTTCAATTACTTAACAAACCCCAAAGCTTTTTCAAATGCCGCATTAATTCCGGCAGGATTTGTCCCTCCGGCAGTTGCAAAATAATCTTGACCGCCACCGCCGCCATTAATTTCTTTTGAAATTTCTTTAATTATTTTTCCGGCATTTAAAGCTTTTTCTTTTACTAAGTTTTCGGAAATAACTACTGCAAGGTTAGCTTTTCCAGCTATTTCGCAACCTAAAACACAAAAAAGATTTTCTGATTGTTGTTTAATTAATATTGATAAATCTTTAAGGCTGTTAACTGAATCAATCTCAATTTTTTCAGCCAGAATATTAATTCCTTTTTGAGCTTTAATTTTGTTTTGTAACGATTTTGCAATAACAATAACTCTTTCGTGATTAAAAGCTTCTACTTTCTTAATCATCTCATCACGTTCAGAAATTACATTTTCGATACTTTTTAAAACATCTTTAGGGTTTTTAAATATTGATTTAATTTCTTTTAATAAAGAAAGTTGAGAATTAACATATTCTTCTGCATTATAGCCTGTTATGGCTTCAATTCTTCGTATTCCAGCTGCAATCGCACTTTCGCTCATAAGCTTAAACAATCCGATTTCACCTGTTGCGTTAACATGAGTTCCTCCACATAATTCTGTTGAAGTTCCAAAATTTATTACTCGTACTTTATCTCCATATTTTTCTCCAAATAAGGCAATTGCACCGATTTTTTTTGCTTCTTCAATTGGAATTGCACGTTTTTCATTTAGTTTGAAATTGGCTCTGATTTTTTCGTTTACAGATTTTTCGACTTCTTTCAGTTCCTCATCGGTAAGTTTTTGAAAATGAGCAAAATCAAATCTCAAATATTCAGAATTAACCAACGAACCTTTTTGTTCAACATGATTTCCTAGAATTTCTCGTAACGATTCGTGCAATAAGTGAGTTGCAGTGTGATTATATTCTGTATAATTTCTTGTTCTAAAATCAACAACTGCTTTAAAAACTGCTGATGTATCGCTAGGCAATTCATTTACAATATGAACGGTAAGATTATTCTCTTTTTGAGTATCAATAATCTCAATTTTTTCGTTTATAGTTTCTATAAATCCTTTATCGCCAACTTGTCCGCCACTTTCGCCATAAAATGGAGTTTTATCGAAAACTAACTGAAAAAATTCTTTATTCTTTTGTTTTACTTTTCTGAACTTAGTTATTTTTACTTCCGAACTTAACGAATCGTATCCTGTAAATTCTACACTATCTGATTTGCGAATTTCCCGCCAGTCGTCAGTTGTAGTTATGGCAGCAGCACGAGAACGATTTTTCTGTTCTTCCATTTCTGTATCAAATTCAGGTTGGTTAATTGACAGATTATGCTCACGAGCAATTAATTGAGTTAAATCTAAAGGAAAGCCGTAAGTATCGTACAATTCAAAAGCTGTTTTGCCATTTATTACACTAAGGTTTGTTTTTTTGCAAGTTTCAATAATATTTTCAATAAGTTTTATCCCTGTTTCTAATGTTCTTAAAAACGAAGCTTCTTCTTCTTGAATTACTTTTTCAATTAAAGTTTGTTGCGATTTTAATTCGGTAAAATAATGTCCAAGTTGCGACACCAAAACAGGTACTAACTTATAGATAAATGGCTCGTTTCGGTTTAAGAAAGTGTATCCATAACGCACAGCACGGCGTAAAATTCTGCGAATTACATAGCCGGCTTTATTATTCGATGGTAATTGCCC
>MENC01000149.1:0-5749 GCA_001768155.1 Bacteroidetes bacterium GWA2_30_7 | reverse complement strand
CAAAACCCATTCCTGTATCGACATGCTTTGCAGGAAGTTGCTCTAACGAACCGTCTGATTTTCGATTATATTGAATAAAAACATTATTCCAAATTTCAATCACCAAATGATGTCCGGTATTAACCAGTGTTTTTCCATCTATTTTTTTTCTTTCAACATCAGACCTAATGTCAACATGAATTTCTGAGCAAGGACCACATGGACCTGTTTCGCCCATTTCCCAAAAATTATCTTTTTTATTTCCGTAGATTATTCTATCAGAATCTATATACTTAGTCCAAATTTCTTTTGCTTCATTATCTGGTTCTAAATTCTCTTCTTTATTACCCTCAAAAACAGTTACATACAATCTGTTTTTTGGAATTTTATAAATATTGGCAAGTAATTCCCAAGCCCATTCAATTGCTTCTTTTTTAAAATAATCGCCAAACGACCAATTACCAAGCATTTCAAACATTGTATGATGATAAGTATCATGCCCAACTTCTTCCAAATCGTTATGTTTGCCAGAAACTCGAAGACATTTTTGAGAGTTTGCTACACGTGTATAATTTGCTGTGGAATTTCCTAAAAAAATATCTTTGAATTGATTCATTCCTGCATTTGTGAACATCAATGTTGGGTCGTTCTTTACTACCATTGGAGACGACTGAATGTAAGTATGATTTTTAGATTTAAAAAAATCTAAAAAAGTATTTCTAATATCATTAGAATTCATCATAAACCTAGTACTACTGTGTTAAATAATTATCAAATTTTTCTTGCAAATTTAGATTAATTAATTAAATTTGCCGTAACGATATTTGAAAATAATATAATTAACTGACATTTAACTAAATAAAGTGGCTAAACACAAGTACCGTTTTAACCCTGAATCACTTAGTTTCGATAAGATTGAGCATAGTATAAGGAAACAAATCTTAAAATTCTTTCCTTTATTAGGTTCGAGCATTATTATGGCTTTTATTTTATACTTTTTTGTATTCGGTTACTTAATTGATTCTCCAAAAGAGAGAAAATTAAAAAACGATAATTCTCAATTACTTACACAATACGAACTTTTACAAAAAAGGCTCGACCAGATTGATAATGTACTTAATGACATACAATACCGTGACGATAATCTTTACAGGGTTTTATTTGAAGCAGAACCAATTAATAGTTCAATAAGAAATGCCGGATTTGGAGGTGCAAACAGATACGAAGAGCTTGAAGGATACGAAAATTCACAAATCATTATTGAAACTACCAAAAAGCTTGATAAAATTACAAAGAAACTTTATATTCAATCAAAATCTTACGATGAGGTTATTGAATTAGCTAAAAATAAAGAAGACCGACTTGTTTGTATTCCTGCGATTCAACCAATTCTTAATAAAGAACTTACAAGGGTTTCTTCGTATTTTGGAACTAGATTTGACCCTGTATATAAAGGAACAAAAAAACATCACGACGGTATAGATTTTACTGCTCCTGTGGGAACTCCAGTTTATTCTACCGGAAATGGAATTGTTGAAGAAGTTATATTTTCGGGAAGAGGATATGGTAATCATATTGTTATAAATCATGGATTTGGATATAAAACTCTTTATGCTCATTTAAGCAGAACTAAAGTTTCGCAGGGTCAGAAAATAAAAAGAGGCGAACTTATTGGAGAAGTTGGAAGTACCGGAAAATCTGTTGGACCTCATCTTCATTACGAAGTTCATAAAAATAACAGAGCTATAGACCCAATAAATTATTTTTATTTGGATTTAACTCCTAATGAATATGATAATATGATTGAATTTTCTTCGCAAGAAGGTGGGCAAACGCTTGATTAGAAGAGAGATGTTAGAAGATAGAGATTATTATTTGGAGAAACTTTGTGTCTTCGTGGCTAAAAAGGAAGTTAGAAGTTAGAGATTAATTAGTAATATTTTAAAAATATAAAGCAGTGCCATACGTAGAAAAACCCGTCGAAAAATTATTTTATCCAATTGGCGAAGTCGCCGAAATGTTTAAAGTAAACGCCTCTTTAATAAGATTTTGGGAAAAAGAATTTGACATAATTAAACCCAAAAAGAACAAAAAAGGCAACAGAATGTTTACTCAGGAAGATGTTGACAATTTCCATCTTATTTTCCATCTTGTAAAAGAAAAAGGAATGACATTATCGGGGGCCAAGAAAAAACTAAAAGATAATAAATCTGATACTGAGCATAACTTCGAGATTGTTAAAACTTTAACAAATATAAAGCAAATGCTTTTGGAAATAAAAGGAGAAATGGCTTGAAGGTTATTGTTAAATGGCTAAATTGTTATATTGTTAAACTGTCTTTGATGTACGAAGCAATCAGATGTAAATTCTAAATCCTAAATCCAAAAATTCTAAATAATAATTAATGAAAATTAAAGATATTATTTCTTATTTTGAGAAGATTGCTCCGCTAAAATATCAGGAATCTTACGATAATTCGGGATTAATAATTGGAGATAATGAACAGAAAGTTACATCTGCTTTATTGACTTTAGACATTACCGAAGCAGTTGTAGATGAGGCTATTTCTAAAAAATCAAATTTAATTATTTCACATCATCCAATTATTTTTAGTGGACTGAAAAAAATCACAGGCAAAGATTATATTCAACGTTGTATTATAAAGGCAATTAAAAACGATATTGCTATTTATGCTTGTCATACAAATTTAGATTCTGTAGTTGGAGGTGTAAATTCAAAAATATGTGAAAAACTTGGATTACAGAATGTTAAAATTATTAATCCGCTAAAAAATCAATTAAAAAAACTTGTAACTTTTATACCAACTGAACATGCCGATAAAGTAAAAAATGCTGTATTTGAAGCTGGTGCAGGGCATATTGGTAATTACGATTGCTGTAGTTATAATATTTACGGAGAAGGAACTTTTAGAGCTTCCGAAAATGCTAATCCGTATGTTGGCGAAATAGGTAAAATTCATACTGAAAAGGAATTACGATTCGAAACCATTTTTCCTATAGTTTTGCAGTCAAAAATAATTGATGCACTATTATCTTCACATCCTTACGAAGAAGTCGCTTACGATATTTATCCTCTTGATAATGAATACAGCAAAGTAGGAGTGGGGATGTACGGAAATCTTGAAAAGGAAATTCCAGAAGTCGATTTTTTAAAATTTATTAAAGAAACTTTCAAATTGTCGGTAATTCGGCATACAAATTTCATCAACAGAAAAATTAAAAAAGTTGCAGTTTGTGGTGGCAGTGGCAGTTTTTTGGTAAATGATTTAAAGAGTCTGGATATTGATGCATTTATTTCTGCCGATTTTAAATATCATCAATTTTTCGATGCAGAAGGAAAATTTTTAATTGCAGATATTAGTCATTATGAGAGTGAACAATTTACAATTGAACTTTTTTCTGAGATTCTAAAAAAAAATATTCCAAATTTTACAGTATATTTGTCGCAAATTAATACGAATCCTATAAATTATTATTATAAATAAAATGGCAAAAGTTAAAAATTTAGCTGAAATTGAAGTTTCAATAGAAGAAAAATTAAAAGCATTGTTTGATTTACAATCTATTGATTCAGAGGTTGATAAAATCACAATTTTAAGAGGCGAATTACCGCTCGAAGTACAAGACTTAGAAGATGAGATTGAAGGTCTAACTACAAGGTTAAACAATCTTAGCGAAGAACTTCATAATTTAGAACATGAAATAACTCTGAAAAAAAATCAGATTACTGAGTCACAAGGTTTAATTAAAAAATACGAATCTCAACAAATGAATGTTAGAAATAATCGAGAATATGATTCATTATCTAAAGAAATTGAATTTCAAACACTTGAAATTCAGCTAAGTGAAAAAAGAATTCGTGAATTTTCAGAAAAACTTGATGAAAGAAAAAAAATAATTGAAGATTCTAAATCTGTTTTATCAGAAAAACAAAAAGACTTAGTTCAGAAACAAAACGAGTTAGAACAAATAGTTGCTGAAACTAAAAAAGAAGAAGAACACCTTTTTGACAAATCTTCAGAATTTGAAAAAATTATTGAACCCCGCTTATTAACTGCATATAAAAGAATTAGAGGAAATGCCAGAAATGGTTTAGCAGTTGTAACCGTTGAAAGAGATGCTTGTGGCGGCTGTTTTAATAAAATTCCACCTCAACGTCAACTTGATATTCGTACAAGAAAGAAAATTATTGTTTGCGAATATTGTGGAAGAATTTTAGTTGATTTGGAATTAGCCGGTAAAAAATAATTTTCTTAGTGTAAAAAATAAATTTTCATCATTTTATATGATATAAAACCCTGATTAGTCAGGGTTTTCTTTTTTTATTTAGACAAGAACTAAGAAAAAGATATTTTTTATTAGCTTAATTTAATAATTTTAAAAATTAACAATGTATTTCTATTAAATTGAAAAACACATTAATAATAATATTATTCCTTTTAACTTCTAATAATATTTTCTCATCAATTATTGTAACTGAAAATGTCAAAAATGCTTTAAAAAAAGTATATGAGTTAAAATTTAACGAAGCAAACGAATTAATAAATAATGAAGATTTCGAGAATAAATACTCCATTTTTATTTCAAATTATATTGATTTTTTGAAAGTAATACTTAACGAAAAAGAGATTGATTATAAGCGTTATAAAAAGAATTTCATTGAAAATATTGATATTTTAGAAAATGAAAATAACGATTCACCCGAATATTTTTCGACTATTACAGAAATGTACTTTCAAATGTCTGTTTCTAATTTTAAAATGGGCGAAACGTATAAAGGAGCATTAAACTTTTATAAAACTTATCGACTTTTACTTCAGGGAATTGTTAAATATCCAAAAAATGAGAATCTATTAAAAATTTTCGCTTTTTTTAAAATCTTATTTGGTTCTGTTCCTGATGAATATATTTGGATTACAGATTTAATCGGAATAAAAGGTGATATTAATTCAGGACTTGATTTTATAAATTACAAATATTTTAAATATTGTAATGAAACTTCCGAAAAATCAATCGAATATAGTATCCTGAAAATTATCGCAAACGACATTTTTTCCGAAGAATATTCTAATAACATAAGTTTAAAAACTAATAATTTAGAAAATCCACTTTTTCGAATTTCATATATTATTTATGTAATTCATCACGGAAAATCAAATATAGCACTTGAAATTACACAAAAATTTAAACAAGATTCTGATGAATATAAAATAGATTATTTCGACTATTTGCAAGGAATTGTATTGCTTTATAAATTAGATAGTAATGCAAATATTTATTTAGAAAATTTTGCAGAATCTTTTAAAGGAAGGAACTTTTTAAAATCTGCATATCAGAAGCTTTCGTGGTATTATTTAATATTCAATAATCTGAAAAAGTACGATGAATATCTGAATTTAATTAAAAAATCTGGTTTTAATCAATTTGATGCTGATAAACAGGCAATTAATGAAATTACTCACTATAATACCGAAAATATTTCGTTACTAAAAGCACGATTACTTTTTGATGGTGGATATTATAAAAAATCTGATTCAATTTTAGAAAGTGAATTAAATAATACGAAGTTAAAAAATTATCATGATGAAATATTATATCGACTAGCAAGAAATTCGCAAGAATCTGACAATAAAAATGTTGCAGTAAAATTTTATAATCAATTAATAAATGATTATAATTCCGAAACTAACTATTATTGTGCAGTTGCATTTATGAATTTAGGATTAATATACGAAAAATCAGCCAATTA
>MENC01000148.1:29590-34567 GCA_001768155.1 Bacteroidetes bacterium GWA2_30_7 | reverse complement strand
ATTTGTATATAAATATCCTTTTCAAAATCGTTGCTATATGTTGTAATATTTTGATTTACTTCTTCATAACTAACGATTTCTCGGTTCGATTTTGATACAGGTTCTTTTTGAGGAGCAGATGTGTCGTAAATAATTAATTTTGTTTGTTTTGCAGTACCATAACTGGGAACAAACACAGTTCCAAGACTATCCTGGTCATTAATTTTTATTCGCCAAGATTCCCCGATATTAAGTGTAACTGTAACATCTCCTCTTGCTGAGGTTTTATATGGTTTAACTTCGTTAGTTGTATTTTCGGTAAGTATTACATCAGCACTTGGAAGATAATTTTTCTGGGCATCTTTAGCGATAATTACAACAGTAAGAGTTCCTTGTGAGAAAATTAATTTTACATTTAGTAATAAAACTACGATTATCAGATATTTCATAAAATAATTTTTTAGGCAATTTAAGTAAAAGAAATTAAAAGATTAAGATAAAACTTTCATATACTTTTTCATAACCTCAGTAAGCTCATCTTTCATTAAAAGTTTTCTATAAAAACTCAACAATGCCTTGATTATTAACTACACAAAGGTTTTTTGTTATTTTACTATTGCTATTGGCTTTCGGTTAGTAATCATATTTGAACCATTTTCAAAAGTTAATAGGCATAGATAAACCCCCTCTACAATTTCTTTTGAATTAAGCGAAAGAGAATGTGTCCCTGCAATTTGATTTTGAGTAAATAATTGTTTTACTACTTTTCCATTTATATTATACAAATTAATTGTTACATTTCCTGCTTCAGGAATTACGTAACTGATTATAAATATTTCAGAACTAGGGTTTGGATAAATATTCATCTTTATGTATGTAACATCATGAGAATTGATTTGTGTTGCAGTATCAATAGTAAATTGTAAACTTCCAGAATCAGCCAAATTATTACATAAATCAGTAACTGAGCCGCAATCAATATTTAGATTCAAATTATATAATCCAATAGTTGTTAAAGCTGGAGAAACTTTAATTGTAAAAGTATTCGCCTGATTTCCACCAGTTGCACAAGTAGAATTAGTAACCTCAGAAATAGAATATGTACCTTCTGGTCCTGTTAGCGAAAAATCACAATCTTGAACAGTGCTACAAACTACATTTTCAGAAAAATTAAATGTCAAGGAGGTATCTCCAAGCGAAGGAACTGAAGTAAATGCAGAAAAAACAGGTATATTGTCATCGGAGATTACTGCTGTAGAAGCAGAAAAATCAAGCAAATAACCCGTTTGAGAAGATGAAAAATTACCGATATTTATTACATATTTTTCCCCTGCAATAACAGGAATAACATTTTCGTTTTGTCCGGCACAATTCACATTTTCTCCATTTGGACCAGTTAATCCATTACATCCAATGTTTGCAGAGTAATTACAGCTAACTTCGAGTGAAGAAGTGTCAAAAATTTCTGAACAAATATTATTTGTTAAATTATAAACCGCCCAATCATAATCATCAGTATTGTTATTCGGGATAATTGTAAAACCTAAATTTCCGCTTTGGCTAACTGTTAGAGTGTACCATGCATCATTCTTTTCGCCTGAATTTAAACAAGATGGTCCACTATTAATTTCAGTAGTAATGGTACCTGTTCCTGAAAAAGAATTTTCTTGACACAAGTAATTCTGGCAAACAGGAATAGCTCCAATACAATCTTGATAAATTGAATCTCCGAGAGTAGGGTCGCAAGTTGCAATTCCTAAACAATTTAAGCTTGTGCATTCAACAACTGCTGTACCTGAGAACTGTAATGGCACATTCGTTATCGCAGAGCTATAATTAGAAAAACATATAATATATTGTTCCCCACAAACAACAGGTAAGGCAGGTTCAAAATTGCCTGCGTCTTGTGTTCCTGTAAGCGTATCATCTAAACCTGTTCCTCCTGTCGATGATGCATTCCAATTACAACGCACCGGTGCTACGTTTCCAGAAGGAATATCAGTACAAGAAGTTGAATCATAAGGGTACATAATCCAATCATAATACCCCGCTTGAGATGTGCCTCCAAAATTAAACTCAAGATTTCCTGTGCTACTAATATTAACAATCATCCAAGTGCTATTATTTTCAGGAATTGATGAACGTAAACAACCCATATTTCCACTTCCTCCGGGATTATTATTATCGGGATTTCCAATTGTTCCCAAAGCGGGTATCTCATTTACTGCCCCATAGCCATTTGCATCAATTTGAAGGTTTAAATCAGTGCAAATATTTATTGCATTAGAACAATCTCCTGCTGTAACAACTGAAGGATTTATTACAGTACCAGTCCAAATAAATACACATCCTGTTTGAGTTCCAGATGCTACTACTACTCCTTCAATAGTAATTTTATATTCAGCTCCACCATCTCCATAATCATCAACTATATAGATTGTAATTGAGTCACCAGTAGGATAGCAAATAGACCAATCGTAAGTACTCCAACCAGATAAAGTACTTGTTCCAGCACCGCAATCTGTACCCCATGGGCTTATGCCACAACCGGCACTTCCTGAAGTGTTATCATAAATGACCCAGCTAGTTTCGTCGCCCCAAGAATCTGTTTCAATATGAATATCCACTTGTGTTTCACCGGCATTACATGGAGCTGCATCGCATTGTGCATAAATATTTTTATTAAAAAAAGTAAAAATTAACAAGCTAATTATGAATATATTTGTCTTCATTTTTATTTTTATTAGTTTTTTTGGAAATTTCTTTTTTTAAGCGTTCAATTTCAATTTCATATTTATGGTAATCGCTACCTTCTGCTTTTCTTTTTTTCACTAATTGTTCTAAATGCTCAATCATTTCATTTGGAGTAAGTTCCTTCTTTTCTTTTTTCGTACTTGTACTTTCAATCGGTGGGGTTGAATTAACGATTTCTGACGATGGACGTGATTTTTCTGAAACATTATTAACTAGATATCCTTTCTGAGTTAATAAAAGTTGTAATTGAACAATATTTAAATTGTTTTGAAGTTCAAACAGTACCTTATCATTAGAGGGACTTATTTCAAATTTATTAACTCCATTAATCTGATTTATATCTGTAATAAATCTTTCTTTATTCTCTTCATTAATATTTTGAATTGAAAATATTACTTTAGTTAATCCCTGATTATCAGAAGAATTATTATGTTGTTTTCGTTCTTGTTGTGGTGCAGTACTTTTTGAAACGTGCAAGTTCACTTTTTCTTTATAATCAGAAATCTTGTAACCGTTTGTTCCAGTTAGTATTACTATATCCATTTGAGCTAAATTCAGCCGTGTATCAATATTACATTCTTTGTTAGACTGATTATAATATGCACAAAATACATCAGAATTGTTTTTTAGAAGTTGAATAAATTTATCAATTTGTTCCTGAGATTCAATATTCCACACCTTGAAGTTTATAGATTTATAGCTTTCTACTTCCTTATAAGTTAATTGATTATCCTTATTGAATATATTGTCTTGTGCTAATAAAATAAAGTTAAAAGCGAAGAATAAATAAAATAAAATGAGCTTTTTCATCAAACGATTATTTAAACATTCATGTAAATATATCTGATTTTTGTATCATTTCAAAAAACGATGTTAAAAAAATTAACTTTTTTAATGGTTACGACTTCATATACTTTTTCATAACCTCAGTAAATTCGTCTTTTTTTCTTCTTGAAAGGTCAATTCTTTTGCTATTATTTAGAAGTATATAACCGCCATCGAAACGGACATACTTCTTAACATACTCTAAATTAACTAAAAATGATTTATGACATCGGAAAAATGATTCTGATTCAATAAGTTTTTCAATGTCTGAAAGGCTTCTCGAAACTAACATTTTTTTATCATTTTCCATGTAAATATAACAATAGCTTCGTTCGGCTTCGAGATACATAATTTTATTGACCTGAATATATTCAAGTCCATCTGATGTTGGGATGGCAATTTTTGAAAGATTATTATTTTTAATATTTTCAAGCAGTACATTATACTTTTGAAATGCCGGACTTTGAATATTCTTTTCGACTCTGTTTATTGCCGACACAAACTCTTCAATATCAATAGGTTTAAGCAAATAGTCAACAGCACTGTATTTAAATGCTTTTACTGCATATTGATTATAAGCAGTTATAAAAATGATTTGAAATTCAGGATTTTTTATGCTTTCAAGTAAGTCGAAACCTGTACCGTGAGGCATTTCAATATCAATTAAAACCAAATCGGGCTTTTTACAATTAATTTCTTTAATCCCCTCAAGTGCCGATGATGCCATACCAACAACATTTAGTTTAGGACAATACTGATTGATAATCATTTCTATAGATTTCTGAACCTTAGGTTCGTCGTCAATAATAATTGTATTAATCATGTTACAAATTTATTTAATTAATAACCGAAATAACAATTTCAACTCTTGTTCCGTCAGAATTGCCTAGCTCATTTTCCAAGTCAATATATTGAATTTTCATTTGCGAACCGAAAAGAGAATTAATCAATTTAAGTCGGTTTTCGGTAATTTTCGAACCAAGCGATTTATGTGTAATGCTTTTGTTTGCTTTTATTTCTTTTGCTTTTTTACGTCCAACTCCATTGTCTTCGATAGTACAAAATATCTGGTTATTTATTAATTTCAGGTTTACTTCAATAAAACCATTGCCTTCTTTGTGCATTAATCCATGCCATATTGCATTTTCAACAAATGGCTGAATTAATAATGTAGGTATCTGATAATCTTCAATTTCGGAATCGACATTTATTTTATATTCAAATTTCCCTTCAAAACGTAGCGATTCGAGTTCAAGGTATAGATTAAGTGCTGCAATTTCATCTTTTACAGGTATTGTATTGTTTTGTGAATTATCAAGGGTAAGTCTCATCAATCGGGCAAACTTTGTTAAATACTTATTCGACGATAAATTGTCGTTTTGTAAAATATAGTATTGAATTGAGTTTAAAGTATTGAAA
>MENC01000148.1:27499-29583 GCA_001768155.1 Bacteroidetes bacterium GWA2_30_7 | reverse complement strand
GAAACTGCATAAATTACAATTTTTTGTTTTTCAATATCTTCTTGTTTAAGTAATGAGTCTTTTTTCAGTAATTCAATTTCTTTCTGTTTATTTTCTGTTTCGTATTTTTTAATTAATTCGATAATTCTTGAATTAGTTTCAATGTTATAAATTGTGTCGTTCAGGCGGCTGTATAATTCGTAGTATTTTGCGGTTTCTTCGGCATTGCCTAACGATTTATATATGTCTATAAGCGACTTATAATCATTTAGTACCGAAACTTTAGAGTCTATTTCAAGAGATATTTCAAGCCCTTTGTTATAAAATTCTATTGCCTTTTTATAATCTTTTGTTTGTCGATAAACGTTTGCAATATTATTAAATGCCGATGCTAATAATTGTTTGTTCGACAAAGTTTCGGCTATTGTTAAGGTTTTCTTGTAGTTATCTAATGCTAAATCATATTTTAACAGGTTTTCATATACATTTCCAATATTAATATACATTCCGCCTAACGACATCTTGTCGTCTAATAATATTTTTTTCTCAAGCGATTTTAAATAAAATTCAAGTGCTTTTTCGTAATCGTTAAGCAAAAGATAAATATTACCTATGTTGTTATAACATGCTGCTATTTTATTATGGTTATTTCGCTTTAAATGACTGGCAAGTGATTTTTGATAATATGCCAAAGCTTCTTGATAATTTTTTAAGTTTGCATAAATAATTCCGATGTTATTATACATGCTTGCAACTCCATCTAAGTTGTTATTTGATTGATGAATTTGTAATGCGTTATCAAACTGATTTATTGCTTTTTCGAACTGTGCAGTATAAGCATATACAGTACCAAAACAATTATATGTTTCGGCAAGTTCATCAGAATTTTCAGCTTTGCTTTTTAACTCTAATGCTTTGTTAAAATATTCAATAGCTTTTGCATAATTAGTTAATGAAGTTTCAGATTTTCCAAGTATATTGTACGAATCAATAATAGTTTTATAATCACCAGCTACAGTTGCAATTTTTAAAGCATCATTTGCAAATTCGCAACATTTTTCGGAATTGTTGTACAAATACTCAGTTGCTATTTCATTATAAATTTTGGCTTTTTTTAAACCTTCAGATATTTTTATTAATCCATTTAAGCTGTCAATCTTATTGTTTGCAAATAAATTTGAAGATAAATAGAAGAAATAAAACAACAATAAAATTATATTAATTTTCAATTTCAAGCCTTTCAACATTCGCTAAATTATACATTTAGTAAATGTAAAAACTTTCATTGATATAATTTGAATTATTTTCCCAAATGATTAAATCGTTTTCCGAAAGGAAAATAATAATGCTACTTGCTATAAATCACAAACTGTTTGCAAATAAAGTCATCGGCAGAACGTATTACGACATTATATAGTATTATTTAATCACAAGTTTTCTGTGAAACAGGTTACTATTAGAAGATGCAATTACAAAATAAGTTCCCGGAGATAATCTTGTATATGAGTCTATTGCTTCAATTACAAAACTTGATACATCTGTAACCGTAACTTTAGAAAATAATTTTTCACCTAAAATATTTAATACTACAACCAATATTTCTTTATCTTTAAATCCATCAATGTCAAGATATACTGATTGTCCTTCAATAGAGGGATTAGGATATAAATTAATGCTTAGATTAATATTTTCTAATTTATCTTTACATGCAACTATTATTTGCGAATATGTATAACGACCATCAATATCTGTTTGTTTAAGTCTGTAATATGAAATTCCACCTAAAGGCGAATTATCTGTTGCAGAATAATTAATTATTGAATTGCTGTTATTTGCACCTTTTATTGTTAAAACAGAATAAAAATTTTGAGCATCTGTACTTCTTTCAATTGTAAAAAATTCATTATTTTTTTCGCTGGCAGTTGACCAGAATAAGTTAATAAATTTATCATTACATTCAGCACTAAATGATAAAAGTTCAATAGGAAGAGGTTTAGAACCTTTTACTAATACATGTGGTGAAAATTGTGTTAGTCCGGTTGCAGTTGCAGAACCTACTCCTGTAGTAACTCCATTTGTTCCAGTAAGAGTTATACTTCCTTGTC
>MENC01000148.1:25009-27490 GCA_001768155.1 Bacteroidetes bacterium GWA2_30_7 | reverse complement strand
GTTAAACTTACTGCTGGAATAGTAGTTACTCCTGTTGGATTTAATGAAGATGTAAAATCCCACCATCTGTCTATTACATAATCTGCTGAACCATCAACACCTGGTGATTGATCCATATTACTTACTGCTGCTACATTACTTACTGCTGCCCATGGTGTATTGTCGCTTGTAGTAGTTTTTCGTGTCGAAGTAGTAATATTGCCTGAAGCGCCTGAATTATTAAATGTTGTGGGAATATATGACCCTCCGTAGCCAAATGGGAATTTATGAGCGCCTGTTGTAGCCCCGATATTCCACTGTAATACACTTGTTTCGTCTTCACTGTAAATATAGCCACAGGTTCGGGTTATTGCATTTGTAGCACTATTGCTTATTGTTAATTTTTTTGTATTTAGATTTATTACTCCTTCTTCTAAATATAATGTGCCCGAAACTTCAACATTCAGGTTAAGGGTAAGCGCCCTCGAACTATTATTGTTTGTTAGATTATAGAATGTAGTAACTGTTGTACCATTAATTGCCTGAGCTCCGGTTCCGCTAAATATTACCAAACCTGTACCTGCATTAAAGTCGGTAGTTAAGGCTGTATTATTCTCCCAATTTCCATAAACATTGAGTACGGCTTTTGTGTCACCTAATGTGAGGGTTCGTCCTGAACCTATCTGAATATTTCTAGCTGTTGCTTCAGTTACACTTGGTGTAGCTAAAATAGCATTTGCAAAAGTTATTGAACATTCATTAGTAATACCGCCACCGGTTGGAAAAATTGCATCAACAAATTCTGTAGGTACACAATTAGACCAGTTATTAGGGTCAAACCAATTATTGTTATCGCTACCATCCCATGTAGTTGTAGAACCGCCAGCTCCTGAAGTAGCTGTTACTGCAGTACGAGACGATTCTCCACAACCAGTTTCAACTTGTGAAACATATACTGTTACCTGACTTGAAGGTGTTGGTACATCAACATTGTAATAATTACTTGGTCCAGTTTGCAACAAATTGCCCCCGGTTGAAGCATCATACCAGTTATAAGTTGAACCAGCCGTAAGTGTGGCATTTACTGTTACAATTCCAGCATTGCATCGTGAAAAAGGACTACCTGGCGACACTGGTGGAGTATCATCTCCTGTAACTGTTACAGAAGCTTTTATACTCGGGCATCCGTCACTATTAATAGCCTCAGCATAATAAACATTTGCTCCGCTTGACAATGAAGCTACATTATAAGAAGTTCCTGTTCCTACTTGTGCGAGTGCGGCATTGTACCATACATAGTTTATACCACCTACTGGTGTTACACTATATGTTGACGAACCTCCTGTACATAATGGTCCCGCAGGTGAAGCACTTGCAACTGGCGTTGCAGGCGGGGCATAAACCGTAACATTATAAGTTACCGGTGTTAAATTTCCACAACATTCGCTTAAAATAGTCAATGTAAGCGGAAAAATAAGATCTCCACCGGTAGTATTTGTATAGGTTACATCAGTAGTTGAACTTGTAGGTGAAGCTATGCTTGATGTACCACCTCCCGGATCAACGCATGACCATGTATATGTAAAACCAGATGTACCGGCAACACTGCTACTGTAAGTACGGGTAGAAGGACAGGTAGATTGCTGACCAATCACAGTTCCTGCCGAAGGAGGAGACATCTTCATATTGGTAAAATCTGTGTATGTTTTGTAAATGCCATTTGTAGTTGTGCTTGCAGGAAATGATATGGACCAACTGTCTAAAGTACCTACTACTCCAGCAAATGCATCTTCTACATTTAGTGTCCAATTACCATTTGGATTAAGATTTCCACCGCCAAGTGCTCCAAATGTAGTTACAGTTACAGGAATAGTTCCACAGAATACACTTGCATAATCTATATCGGGTTTATAAGTATTTGTAAAAGGAGCTGTGCCAACACTAATATTGGTTGCTCCGCCATCACTTAGCACTGTACTAACATAGTTATTTCCCGAACCTCCATTGGAATATGATATTAATAGTACATCACCGGTTGGTGCAACAAGCCAAATAATCAAATCTCCATCATAAGTATGGCTAAGATTCATTGTTACAGTAATACCGGAAGTAGGAATTGTAGTTGAATAGCCGGCAACAGCAATAGTGCTTTGAACTCTAACATAAGAACCACAACCTGCCCCGGTCCAGTCTGGAATAGGAGTATTTAGTGTACCTGAAGAGAAAGTTTGAGCTATTACAGGTGTAAAATCGCTGGTTCCTCCGCCTGTAAAAGTCAAAGTTTTTCTTCCTGTTGCATCGTATTGGCAAGTAATAGGTGTAGTAGTTGTTGGTAGTGCAGGCGAAATTGAAATTGCATTTGTACCAAGGCTGTTACAATTTTCTCCACCGGTATTATTACTAATTGTAGTATTTAAACAATTTATATTATCAACCGAAATAACTGGTTGATTTGGTAAATCTTTAGAAACATAGGCAGTAGGTGTAAGAACAGCTCCAACC
>MENC01000148.1:24734-24989 GCA_001768155.1 Bacteroidetes bacterium GWA2_30_7 | reverse complement strand
AGATGCTCCAGAACTTGTACCTGCGGTTGCTAAAATACAACAATCTGTTACATTATCACCAGCACCTTTAGAAACAGAAAAAACGCCGTAAGCACTACCGGCTGCTATTCCGCCAGTGCCACCTGCACCGCCTTCGCCGCCACCAGTACCGCCAAGACCCTGATATCCTGGACCTGCATTGTTACCACCGCCGCCGCCACCGCCGCCACCGCCTTCTCCATCTGCTCCGTTTGCACCATCACCACCAGCAACCCA
>MENC01000148.1:18882-24723 GCA_001768155.1 Bacteroidetes bacterium GWA2_30_7 | reverse complement strand
TGTATGAACCTGCGCTACCGGCACCTCCGTTTGCTCCATTTGCTCCATTTGTTCCATTTGCTCCTGCGCCTCCGGCTCCTACATCAGAACAACCATTAATTGAAGTTGCAGCACCACCTGCGCCACCACCGGCACCGCCACCACCGGCAGTACCTACTGTTCCGGCAGTTGCAACAGTACATCCCCCAGCTCCGCCAGCGCCGCCGGCACGAACTCCTGAACCAGCACCAGCAGTATTTCCACCACAAGCAGTTGATGATTGATTTGTTCCATTTGCTCCAGCTGTACCTGCTGTTCCGGGAGTACCTGATGCGCCTATTCCTGCATCAATATAACATCTTACAATATCATAGTTTGAACAACCGGTACCGAGATAAATAGCATAGTTTGTCATTTTTGAACCAGAAGTATGGTTTGAAGGCATTTCAATTCTTAAATCCTGAAATCTGATTTCTTCTGAGCCTGCTATTACATTAAAAGCTGTACATTTTGTACCTGCACCACCGTCGGCTGCTGTACTTCGTTGAATTGTTGTTGCGCTGCCTGAAGCCATATTACTGGTTTTGGTAGTAAAACCTGTATTATAACCTCCTTCTAATGTTACATAACTATTGATATCTATTTTATCGGTCAAAGTATAAGTACCAACCTGCATTTTAATAATTGAACCTGTACAAACAGAAGCAGTAATTGCACTTTGAATATCAGTTGGTGAATCTTTTGTTAAACCAGTTCCTGCTCCGGAAGGAGAAACATAATAAATATTACAATTATTTTCAGCACCTGCTGCTGAAGCAAGGGAGACTGTTGAAGATTGAATGCCTGAACATCCTGCTGATGAAGTAACAGTAACAGTATAAGTACCTGGACCTACAGGCCCATTTGCTGCAGTTGTAGGACCGTTACTCCAAGCATAAGCTGTAATAGTGCCACCTGAACCGGATGCAGTGAGAGTTGTTGTTCCTGGAGTGGTGCAAATTGTAGGATTCAAAGGTGCTGTTAATGACGCAACTATTGTTTGAAGTGTAATAGTTCTTGTTGCAGTGCGGGTACATCCGCCATAAGTACAAGACACAGTGTATGTAGTTGTCCCTGTGGGATTAACGTTAAATGTTGCGTTACCGCTTGCATCTGAATTAGCGGTTGTTCCACCAGGGTTTAAAGTATATGCGTTAACAGTTGATGGTGGAGCGCCGGTGGCTGTTAGTATAACGGCTGCACCTGAAGTACAGATTCCATCACCTGTTTTATTTGATGTTAATGTTAATGAAGAAAGATAGTTAAAAACAATGTCTTCACCTACTGTAATAATATTACCGCATTTGTCGGCAAGAGAAGGATTGCTTGCTACAGTTAATGTATAAGTTCCGGTAGGTAAAGAACTGTAAGTAAACTGTAATTGAGTTGACATTGCACCATCTTCGGCAGGGCAGTTATAACCCAGCACCTGAGTAATAGAAGAAGTATAGTCGCCAAGAGTGGCGTGTGTTAGTGTAAAGTCGTTTTGAGCTACAGTTAAGCATTGAATGGCTTCGTTCATAGTTACTAAAATGGTGTTACCTGTACAGGAAGGTGTAACACTACTGAATAAAGGTGATGTAGCATCGGTAATACCGGCAGTACCCCCAAATGTAATGGTATAACCATTTTGGTCGCCTGTCCAGTTATCTATAAGTAAAGCATAAGTTTCTCCGGCTGTTATTGTAGTTACTCCCTCCATCGTGGGGTCTCCAACGGCATTTTCATCTAATTCAGGAGTCTTAGGTTGTAAGGTTTCGGCAGGAACACCTGGCTGGTCCCCTGAACCATACATACCTGTAGTTCCGAGTGTTCCCGAAAAATTACATCTGATTGGAGTAGCTGCGGAAATCCCTGCACATCCAATAGCTGTAATATCATACAAAGCAAAATCGTAATCTTTAACTGTACTGATATCAAATGTAAAACTACCTGTGGTTTGTGCTGTAAATACATACCACATTGAATTAGTTTCTCCGGCAAGCAAACATGTGGAACCAGGTACTTCATCCAAATCGCCAAAGCCGGTATAAGAGATTCCCTGAGGATATGTGGCAGAACATACGGGAATTGCACCCAGGCAATCCTGAGCAGGTCCGGTTGTTGCCTGTTTTACTTTTTGAACTCCACAAATATTGAAAGTGCCGGCATCGGCTGCTGATGTTGAAACCAACAAAAAATATTGAGTGGCAGCTGTTAAGTTATAATATGAAAATGTTGTGGCAGGTGTTTCACAAACAGTAGAAACTCCGGTTGGTGCATTGCAACTTCCGTCCATTAAAAAAGTTTGAAATTCGGTAATACCACCATAAGAGTTAAAAGTAATATCAATTGCATCATAACCTGCGGATAAGGTAAAAGTGTACCAAACAGTTAAATTAGCAGAACTTACGCAACCTCCATAATAGTCGGATGTAGCTGCCACAGTAGTACCTGCAACCTGATTAGCCGGACATGCGCCATTAACTGTTAATGTTACAGCATTACATGCTCCACTGTAAAGAACATCATTTGCAGGTTGTGCAAAGCCAAATTCACTGTAAAGCAATAAAAAAATGATTATTGCAATGCGTTGTTTGAACTTCATATATTTGATTAATAATTTCATATTATACATAATGAAATGAAATTTAAATTCTTCTTATTACTATTCACAATTACAAGCTACACATATAGTACCTCCGCAGTCAATACTTGTTTCGTCCTGATTTCTGATATTGTCGAAACATGTTTCGGTACTTGCAGCAAGGGTAGTGTTGTTACCGGTTGCAGCCGAGGTTAAATAATAGTTAATTGCAGCACCATAACAATTTTTTTCATAAACCCTGAAATAATAAGTAGTACTTGCTGTTAATCCAGTTAAGATAACGCTTGTACCATTTGCAACATAAACTACATAATTGCCTGTTCCGATTTGTGTTCCAAAAGGTGATGCTGCACTTGCGGTATATGCAGTTCCATCAACAGGATCGGCATCAACTGCTGCTCCCGAATGAATTAGTACTATAACTCCATCTCCGGGAGTTCCGCCACGTGTCCAACTTACTGTCATGCTTGTAGCAGCAGTGCCTGAAAAAACAACAGAACTTGCTTGTGTTGTAGGCTCATTACACATTGTAGTTTGGCTACCGGATGGAACAGATGTTGTATTATATTTTGAAGCTACACCAGCACAATTTTTTTCATATACTTTATAATAATACACTGTGTTTGCTGTTAATCCTGTTATATTTACGCTTGTTCCAGACGCCAGATATACTACATAATTACCGGTTCCAATCTGTGTTCCGAAAGGAGAGACGGAGCTTGCTGTATAAGAAGTGCCATCTACTGGATCAGAATCAACAGCAGCAGCTGAATGAATAAGTACAATAACACCATCTCCGGGTGTTGCTCCGCGTGTCCAACTCACTGTCATACTTGTAGTAGTAAGGTTCGAAAAAGTAATTGCGCTTGCCTGAGTAGTTGGATCAGAACAGGGACAGGTTGCCATTACGAAAAAATTTAAACTTGAGCCGGTAAGGTCAGAAGTGATAATAGACATGCCGCTCACTGTACCACCAAGTGAGGCGTAAGTGCCTCCCTGAGTAGCACTTCTTGCAATTACTGTAAGTGGGCTAAGTGCAGTTTGTCGTGTAAGGGAAACCGAACCTGTGGTATAATTACCTGCTGCAACAGATGCTGACCAATATTCGGTGGTGCTTAATGGGGTTAAAACTGTAGTACCATCGGCAGTACCGCCTGCATCTGATGAAAAAGCTTCTACTTTTATTGTCGGACCTGTTGCTCCTGTAGTTAATGTTGTTAATGAGAAGGGATAATATGTTCCAACACCTGCTGTAGCTTTTCCTACCGGAAAAATATACTCATTACTTGACGAAGATAAATTTGCCGGTAGTACCCGTTGAAATGCTGCACTTATGTAAGTAATAGGAGCTGAGTTAGACCCACCTACAACTGCTGTTGTAGCAGTATTGGCAATTGTTATAATATTTGCGGCAGCGCTGGCAGCTACTATTCCTTGTGTTAATGTAAGGATACCATTTATAGTAGCAACAGTGTTAAGAGTAACTGTGTTGTTTCCAGCGGTACCTGTGTTATTTATTGTAAGATTATTCATGGTGGTATTAGGAAAGCTGGTGTTTTGGTTGGCAGTACCGTAGAAAATATAATTGGCGGCGTTATTAAATGTACGAGTAACTACACTTGTAGAAACAGAGCCAACTGTTGTTGATACAATACCATTTATGTTTGCAGTTTTTAAAGTTCCTCCGGATGCAAGAGTAAAAGCTCCAACAGTAGCACCACCGTTTACAGTATATGTTGAACAATCCAATGTTCCATTAACAGTAAAAACACATAAAGAATTAGCTCCAAGTGTTAAATTTGTTGCCAATTTTACATAAGCTCCAGAATTAACAGTCCAATCAGTGTAAAGAGCAGCTGTTCCAGAATAACTTAGAGTTTGCGTACTGCCATCACCGTTAAAAAAATAGCCACCTTTACTTACACCAGAAATTTCAACATAACTAGAACCTACAGTTTGAGTAAAATTACCGGATATTCTGCATTCGTTGATTTTTGTTGTAGCACCATCACCCCAGCAAAATTGATATGATGATGAACTGGAAGCTGTTAAATTTGTAGTTTGAAAAATTGATACATTCCCCGCTGCAGCACCGCCACCATCCATTTCAATTTTAGCTGTTCCTGAAATAGTTGTACCAGTACTTCCTTCAACAGTAACTGTGGCACCAGTACCAGTAGAAGTATTTTGAAGAGCAAAAGTACCTGCCGAAATACTAAAATTACCATTTACAGTTAAATTATTACTTGTTGCTCCATTATTCAAATTAACAGTGCCGGCAGTTTGAGTATAATCACCGGTAACAGTTGCTGATCCATTAAATGTTTTTGTTCCTGCACCTGAACAGGTAAGATTATAGTATAAAGGTGTATTAGATATTGTTTGAGCACCAAGTGTTGAACCATATTCAACAGTTGTACCTGATGAAATATTATTTGCTGCAAATGCTGGATAAGTGGTTGCAGTAGTTGTTCTGCCAAGTACAAAAGTACCTGAAACGAGGTTGAGAGTTCCGGTAGAAGTTACCTGTTTGCCGTTATCAAGGAAAATACTATTTGCAGTTACATCACCAATAGTTAGAATTGTAACAGTAGCTGCTGCACTAAGAGAAACTCCAGCAGAGTTATTTATTTTAAGGATATTGTAAGTTGTACCAATAGCATTTTGAGCACCGCTGCCATTGTAATTTACAGTTTGAGAACCACCGCCTAAAGTTATTGTATTTGTTCCAGTAGCAGATATAGATGGAGATACACTTAAATTAAGAATTCCATCAGTTGAGCCTGTATTCATATTAAAGGTTGAAGTGTTGGCTCCGTTTTCATTAGAGGTAGTTAATGCACCTGTAATAGAAATTGTTCCACTCTCAAAATTAAAAACAGCATTATTCGTTTTACCACCACCGGGAGAAGCATAACTAGATGTAAGAGTAAATGTGCCGCTAACAGTCAGGGTTGCAAGAGTAAAAGTCATTGTTGAAGTCAAAGGAGTAGCAGTAGGTTCAACATTTACACCTCCCACAGCAAAAGTAGCACAACTTATTGCTCCTGCACCACTGATAGTACAGGCTGTACTTGCGGCATTTGAGCTATTCAATTTTACTGAAGTAGTAACTGTAAGAGTAAAAGTATTGTTAACTGTAAGAGTTCCTGAAGCGCTGCCAAATGCTATAGAATTGCAGGTTCGATTTCCATCAACAGTAAGGGTGAAACCATTGCCAATAATAATATCATCGG
>MENC01000148.1:393-18829 GCA_001768155.1 Bacteroidetes bacterium GWA2_30_7 | reverse complement strand
CAGTTCCCGGAGCCACTTGTAGTTACGGTGACGGCAAATAAATTTACGGTATTAAAAAGCAAAAATAGAAAAAAAAACAAAACCTTGTGGAAGGATAAAATAGGCTTTAAGGTATAAAAATTACACATAACGATTATTTTTTTTCATTATTTTCATTCAAATCAATCTTTTCATTTTCAATAAAAACTTTTTCTATTTCAATGTTTTCGTTAGGATGATATAGTTCTTCACTTTTTTCAATTGGAGTATTTACTTCTTCGGTTTCTTTTATTTTTAATTCTCGCTTATCATTTAAAATTTCTTTGTCAATATTTAACTGTTTTTGTTTATTTTTTTCGAGAATAATTTGTTCTGCCTTTTGTTCCTTAGTTAATAAAGGAACATAAATTTCTTTTTTAGAGGGAGTAGAAGATTTTGGGTTTTGTTGAGCAAATATAAGGCAACAAAAGATTAAATTCATTACAATAATTATAAAACTTGTTCTCATAAAATTAAAATAATATATCTTAAATATTCCTAATTATTTGTACATTTAAAGTTAAACCTTAAAACATATTAGTTTACGTAACATTTTGTAAATTGTTTTTATTACAAATGTTTTAATATCAAAAGAAAATAATGGTTCATCAAAAAAAGCAGATGTAAAATCTATGTTTAGAATAATTAATTTAACATTTATCTCTTAAAACAAACAATTTATCTAATAAAATACCCACTTATAATATTTAATCTTCAATTAAACATTAAATATCTTTTAAAAATAAGTTAAAAAATTGTTATAAAACACATTTATTTGTTAAAATTTAGTCAAAAAGCGTAATTTATATTTAGACTAAATAGGCTTAATGTGATTGTTCGGGTGTTAATTTGTTTGTGGGTTATTGAATTTAGTTATCTTTCCTCTGTAAATAATCTGCTTTTTAATTGCCAGTGGAATCACGAAGTTCTCAACGAAGCTAAACCATACATGAATTTTCATTTGACTTTGAGAATTAAAAAAAATTCATGTAGGTTTGTTAATGATTAATTGCTTGTTGTTTATTGAGTGTCAAACTCAAGAAAAAGGAATTAATTTTGAGGACATTATAAAATACTATTATTTCAACATTCTGATAATTCCTATGGATTCGTTAAAACCTGAAATTAACTAAAACCTTTTCATAACATTAATTTTGTATAAATCTATCTCTTAGCAAGTTCTGTTGTTAAATGATTTTTTATTTCGAGTGGTTCGATAGGAATTATTTTATTGTTTTCGTCAGGAAAAGCAGCAATTTTAATTTTATCGTCGCTTAATTCTTTCATCCAATTTATAAAATCATACATTTTCATTTCTGTAGCCTGATAATCTGCCCAATCATCCTGAACATAGACTTTTGTATGTTTTTCTTCGGGCCAAATCGGGATATATTCCTGACCATTATTGTCTTCGAGCATTGCAAACATTTCTTCTTCTGCCATAAGTAACCAGACTTTTTTGGTTTCAATTATTTTATCAATTAAATATTGATATCGCTCACCATCTGACATTTGCATATTTTTTTTATTTTAAATTGAATTGCGAAAATACAAAAAGGAATGATAATTAATTATGTATATTTAATTCTCTTCCTTAAAAAACACCTTATAAAAATTCATTCCTGTTGCTTCATCAAATCCTTTTTCGATAAGTTTGTGATTGCCATGTACATAAATATGAAAATTTTTATCAAGCTTTATTACACTTTTAAAAACTCGTTGCTGCCTTTTTACAGCTTGAGCAGAAATGTCGAAATCTGTTATTAACTGTACATCATGCTCTTCGGAATATTGCTGACGATAATTATTAAAAGATTTAATAACATCGGGGTCGCCAATAACTTCTTTTGTAAAGCCGTCAATTCCAAAGCTTTCGTTTTGCTTAAAGTATTTTACCGACTTATTTAATAAATCGGCTTGGTCGGCTTTTGAAACATCAAACTCGTTTGGAAGCTTTTTTACCACAAAATTTTTGCAAAGTGTAAGAATATTTTTTGTGTTGTGATAGTTATCGTTTCTTGCTTTGAGATGTAAAAAATCGTCTTTCCAGTATTGGGCTTCACTGCCTTTACCAACATTATCAACGATTGAAACCAAATAGCCATTTTCTTTTTCGGTATTGAAAATCAAACAGCCTTTATCTAGTTTATTAATGTTGATTCCATCTTCGAAATTGATTTCAAAATTGTCTTTAGTTTGCTGAACTTTTAAAAAAGTATCTTTATTTTCGGATTTAAACAAACCAATGGCATCGGTTGTTTTCCCATCAACTACACATTCTTTAAAGTAAACCACGTAAAATTCTCCGGCTTTTATTTTCGGATGCGTAGAATGTTCGTACAAATGTCGGGAAATGTTTACATTTTGCTTATAGAAATTTTCAGGATTTTCAAATAACTCGCCGACATAAGTATAAATTTCGTTCAGCTTTAAATCGCTCTCGTGGTGAAGGTTGTAAAACTCAGCCTGATTATCAAAAGATGATAAAAAATATTTCAACAATATAATGTTTAATGTGTCGTCGAGTTTTGCAGTATATTCCGAACATTGGAGCATTTCGTCGCGACTTTTATTTCCTACATAATTAACAGACAATTTCTGTAATTCAACTTTATTAAATTCTAACATATATTTCTAAATTGAAAAAGTACAATAATTCGTAAATTTATAAAATTTGGATAACTTAAAATTGCTATTGTAATATTATCATGACATCTGTAATAAGCATAAACAAAATACATTAGCATAATGTAATATTTTTTTTGATTATCAAAAATAGATGCGGAATTAAAAAATTGTAAGATCAAACTGATTTCAGCATAATTTAAATTTATTAGCCTGTAGGGCTTCAATGTCAATAAAATACAATATATAAATAAATTTTGTCCATAGGACATTAACAAAAATTCAAATATGTCAAACCCTAAACCCTCTTCTATAACAATGTATATTCCCTACGGGAAAAAACTTCATTGTCGCTTGTGTTTTTATTGTCATTTATGCCCTTCAGGCAATTTTTTAATTATATTCATTCAGATTTTTCTGAAAACAAATTAAACCTACAAAAAATTTACTAATCAAGAATCAAACTTTTAATCCAATAATAGTAATATCGTCAATTTGTTCATTATTTCCACGCCAGTTTTCAAATGTTGAATTAAGAATTGTTTTCTGTATATTCATTTCTGAATGACAATTATCAAGTAACAATTGTTTTAAATTTTTTGAAAGAAATTTCTTGTTTTTTATTCCGCCAAACTGGTCTTGATAACCGTCTGTCATTAAATAAATGCAGTCGTTAGCTTGTAATTGTAATTCGTGATTTGTAAAACTGTCCATTTTTTCATAAATTGCTATCGGCATTTTGTCGGGCTTTAACTCTTCCAAAGATACCACCTTTTCAAAAGGTGGCATCTTTTTATTATCATTATTGCGAATGAGCCATAGCGGATTATTTGCTCCTGCCCATTGAGCTTCCAAGACGTTTGTTGTTTGATGTTTGACACTTCGAGTTCCCTCAGTGCAGGAGTTTGATGTTCTTTGTTCGATTGTTCTATTGTTCAATTGTTCATCATTTTCTTCACTTGGGGCTTGGAGTTTGGAGCTTTGAATTGTGGTCTTTATTGCAATGAGACTAATATCCATACCATCTTTTTGTTCTCCCTGTATTCCACGTTGTTGTAGTGCATTTACTATTGCAGTTCTAAGATAATTCAAAACATGATTTGCTTGTGTTACTTCCTTTTTTCTAACTATTTCATTTAAAAAACTAATTCCAAGCATACTCATAAAAGCGCCAGGAACTCCATGACCAGTGCAATCGGCTACAGCAATAATTAAATTATCACCTCTTTTCAGAAACCAATAAAAATCACCTGACACTATATCTTTTGGTTTAAAAAAAACAAATTGTCGAATAGAAAAGTCTTCAATAAAATTGAAACTCGACAAAACGGCTTCTTGTATTCTTTTTGCATATTTTATACTATCTGTAATTTCAACATTTTGAAACATAATCAAATCTCTTTGAGCTACAGCAACATCTTTTTGAGTAGAAATTTCTTGTCTTTGATATTCTATCTCATCTCGTTGAGCGGTTATTTCTTCATTTTGTTGAGATAATTCGCTGTTTTTGTGTTCAATAATCTTATGTTGAGTTTTAATTTTACGATAACTAAATAATGCAAGAACTGTAATACCGAGCATTAATATAAATCCAAAGATAAATGCGTATTTTTGAGTAGTTTGTCGTTTTATTTCTGTTTTCTGAAGCTCTTTTTCCTTATTTAACAATTCTATTTCTTTTTGCTTTTTTTCGTTCTGATAGTATGCTTCCATGTTAGAAATTTGACTTAATTTATCGCTATTTAGAAGTGAATCTGTAAGTTTTTTATATATTTCGTGATGATAAAGTGCTTGTTTAAAATCGTTTAAAGCCTTATAAGAAGAATATAAATAGCTGTGTGCAAATCTCACTTCGTTAATTAGTCCGATTGTTTCGGCAATTTTTAAACATTCTTTGCTGTAGTTAATTGCTAAATTTATGTCGCCATTATTGTTGCTTAAATTTGCTAATTCCCTTAAAACCGCACATTTCCCTTGATTATTTGATAAGCTTTCGTACAAACTGAGAGCTTCAAGCAGGTACTTTTTAGACTCAACCATTAATCCACTGTCAAGATATAATATTGCTATATTAAACGTACATTCGGCAATACCATTTTTATCGTTAATTGATTTTCTGATTCTGATAGATTTAGCATAGTATTCTAATGCTTTTTGATATTTTAATTGAAAAAAATATGATAATCCAATGTTATTATAACCTATTGCAATTCCAACAGAATCAGCTAATTCCTCGTCTATTGCAAGTGATTTGGAATAATATTCTGATGCTTTTTCAAAATTATTTTGATTATACCAAACCAGCCCAATATTATTTAAACAATCGGAACAGCCTTTTTTATCTGATAATTTTTCTCTGATTTTAAGTGATTCAAAAAAATTAGTTAATGCTTCAGGATAACGACCATTATAATAATACGATAATCCAATATAGTTTAAACAATCACTAATTCTTTTTATTTCATTATAAAATTTAAAAATCACAAGTGCATCGTCATAGTAATCAATAGATTTTAAATAATTGCCTCTATTCTGGTAATAATCGCCTAATATGTATAATATATTAGCATTATAGAGCTTATATTTCTTAAAATCCTTCTTAGAATCTGTTAAATCATTTTCCGAAAAATTTGATAATTTTTTATCAATTATACTCTGGGCTTTAAGATAAAAATAAATTGAAGTATCGGGTAAAAATGACTCATATTCAAGACCAATCTTAATATTTAAATTAATTTGAGATGTATCAGTTTTTGACTTCCGTAATTCATTAAATAATGAATCAATAGAACTATTAGAAAAAACTACAATTGATTGTAAAACAATAATGATTTTTAAAATATTTTTTTTCAATTTATAACTTTGTAAATTAATGTTATATCTTAACTCCCATGATTAAAACATCATCAACTTGGTCGAATCCTTCTTTCCACTTAATAAAAGTATTTTCAATAATTCTTTTTTGTTCTAAAACGTCAGATTTATGATGTAAAAGTAACATTTCTTTCAATGGTTTGTATTTAAATTTTTTTCCTAAAGTACCTCCAAATTGGTCGGCATAACCATCTGAGTAAAGATAAATGCAGTTTCCTTTATTCAAACTAACAACATGATTTGTAAAATTATCGGCTTCTCCATTTGGATTACATCCTATTGGAAATTTATCGGCTTTTATTTCGAAAAGCTCATTATTTTTTACATAAATCAATGAATTATAAGCACCTGCATACTGCAACTCAAATGTTTCAGAAGTGTTTCGTAAATTTGTTACTGTACAAATTGCCAAATCCATTCCATCGCTAACTCCACTTTCAAAATCTGACTGACGTAGTGTATCATTAACACCAATATCAAGATATTTAAGAATTTCTGAAGGTTTTAAAATTTTATTAGCTTTAACTGCCTGATTCAAAAGGCTAAATCCAATAACCGACATTAAGGCTCCAGGAACACCATGCCCAGTGCAATCTACAACTGCAAAAATAACTGTATCATTAATTTTATCAACAAAATAAAAATCGCCACAGACAATGTCTTTTGGTTGATAAAAAATAAAATTATTTGGTAATAATTGATTTACAATATTATCGGGAGGCAAAATTGCTTGTTGAATTCTTAACGCATAATTAATACTATCGGTTATTTCCTTTTTTTGGAAAGATATTATATCTCGTTGCTGAGTTACAAAATCGCGTTGCGTAATAATCTCATCACGCTGGGCTTCAATCTCGTCTCTTTGTGCCATAATTTCGTCTCGTTGTGCTTCTATTTCGGCAGTTCTATCTTTGACTTTTTGTTCTAATCCCTCGTTCATTGCTTCAATTTCAACAATATATCCCATTATTTTTGAAGACATTACATTATAACCTTCAGTAAGTTTGCCTATTTCGTCTTTAGTTCGAACTGTTGCAAACTGATAATGTTTTGTTTCAGAAGCTTGTTCCATTTTATTAATTAAACTTGTTAATGGAACAGTAATTTGAATTGTTTGCCATTTTACAAAATTCAGTATATAAATTATCGAAACTATTACACCCGAAATTATACCAAATGATGCCAAAATTGTATCAATACTATTTACATATGGAACGTTACTAATTATTGAAAATTCATTCTCCGGAATATCTGTAAAAGAAATTAATTTTTTATAATTTCCCATCAAAATATCGAAATGCGAACTATTTAAATCGCCAATATTTAACTCTTTTGGAGTAGATAAGCTAAGAAATATATAAAAAACTACTATTGATAGTGGAAGTAATGTAGTAATTCCTTGAACGAGCATTAATTGAAACATTATTCGGGGCTCTTTAATAAAATGCAAACTCTTGCTTAGTTCTTCTTTTGAATATACATGCTCAAGGTACTTGAAATGAACCAAATGCTTTTGCCAAAAAAAAGTAAAAAGAACAATTAATAATGACGATATTATCATTATAACAAATAAATTTGCAAACAATTCATGTTCAATATTTTGAGTATTACCACTATGTGCATGTTCTATAAACTTACTAGTTTGTAAAACTATAAAACCAAATAAAAAAGCTCCGCTATTTATATAAGGTGTTAATAATAAATACTTTTTGCAAAAATCATGAAGTCGTTCAGATATAACTTTATTCTTTCTTTTCTTTCTGAAATAAACTTTAAATGGAATATTAAAAGCTAAGATTGCAAAAAACAGAATAAGGTTTATATAAAATGCAATACTGCTTTCGCCTTCATCATCATCGTTATTTGATGAAAACAAATTAATTGATACATTAGAAGTTCCATTTTCATCTTGATTTATTGTAACGTCGTTGCAAATTCCATGAATATTATGAATATTTTCACAATTTAAAGTATCAGTAACTGATTCAGTAACAGTATCAACCTCAGCAACAATACCTCCTCCAATTGCTATATTTTCAAACCCAGTTATTTTATTGTTTTGTAATACAATATCGCTTGTGTCAATTTCATCTTCGTTTAATGTATCTGGGGTCATTTTTATTAAACCTGAGTCAACTAAAAGCGGAAGTTTTTTGATTAAAATATAGCTGTTCATTGGTGTTGTTAACATCATAAACAGAATTATTGATAATAGAAATATTCTAAAGAAGATGTATTTTGGGAGACGTTTTTTCTTTGTTTTCATGCTCTAAAGTGTTTGAGGTTTGATGCTTGGTTGATTTGTAATTTTATATTTTTTGTTTTTATACTGTGCATTGAGTTTATAGAAATGTTAAATGTTTTGTTTACTGTTCAAATATTGAAGTATTCATATTCTCTCACTTTTTCGCTTTCTTCATTTCTTACTTTTTCTTTTCTCGCTTCTTCTTCGTTTGCCACCAAAACGCCAAAGCACTAAATTTCACCAATTTTTTCAATAACCAAATTTCTAAATTCTAACTCCCATAACTAATACATCGTCAACTTGTTCGAGGTCTTTTTTCCACTCTACAAATGTTTTTTCAATTATATTTTTTTGTTCTTGCAATGTTTCATCTTTTACCGATAACAATAATTCTTTTAAGGGTTTATATTTAAATTTTTTGCCCTTTTCGCCACCAAACTGATCGGCATAACCATCTGAATACATGTACAATAAATCGCCTTTTGAGAGTTGTATTATATTATTTGTGTAGCTATCTGCCAAACCATCGTAGTTGACTCCTATTGGAAATTTATCTGACTTAACTTCAATTAGTTGATGAGTTGAAGAATTGATAAGTTTATTTGTAGAAGATTGGTTTTCAAAATCTTCTAATTTATTATCATTTGTTTTTTTAATAAGTACAAGAGTATTATATGCTCCTGAATACTGAATTACAAGTGTTTCGGTATTCAAACTACAGATTGCAATATCCATTCCATCGTTTACACCGCTTTCGCCATAAGTTTGACGAAGTGTTTCGGTAACTCCTAAATCCAAAAATTTCAATATTTCTGAAGGTTTGGTTAAATGATTTACCTTAACGGCTTGTGTAAGTAAGTTATATCCAATAACAGACATCATTGCTCCCGGAACACCATGTCCAGTGCAATCGACAGCCGAAAAAACGACTTCGTTTCCAAGTTTTTCGACAAAATAAAAATCGCCGCTTACAACATCTTTAGGTCGATAGAAAATAAAATTATCGGGTAAACAAGCATTTACATACTTATCGGGCGGCAGTATTGCTTTTTGAATTCTATATGCATAATTAATGCTGTCAACGATTTCCTTTTTTTGAAATACAATAGTATCTCGCTGAAAAACAAGCTCATCGCGTTGAGCTTCGATTTCATCACGCTGTGCTGAAATTTCTTCTTTTTGAGTATTTAATTCGATATTTTGATTTTCGATTTTGATTTTTTGTTCAGTAATAATTTCTAATTGCCTCTTCGTAAATTTATTCCAAAAAAACATTCCTTCAACGACAGTCCAGAAAAGCATTAATAACCAGAAAAGATGAAAATTTTTATATAGTAATTCTGCATAATAACTTAAATTTTCTGGAACTATTAAGCTGTAAAATGAAAAATAAATAGTTAGAAATAAAAAAGCGGATGAAAATAAGATGTATCCTGTAAGAAATTGCATTTTATTAATCGGTATGTAACCGTAAAGTTTGATTTTAAAATTATCCATGTTTTATATTTTTATTCCAATTATAAGTATATCATCAATTTGTTCGGCTTTACCCTTCCAGTTGTAAAAAGAGTTTTTGATTTTTTCATTCTGTTCGCTTAATGAAAAAGGGCTAATTTCAATTAATAGATTTTTAAGATTTTTTGATAGAAATTTTTTGTTGGTGATTTCTCCAATTTGGTCTTTAAATCCATCACTCATTAGATATAATAAATCACCTGAATTGCATACAATGCTTTGTTTTGAAAAGTTTTGCGTTTTGTAGCCAATTCCAATAGGCATTTTATCTGACTTTAGTTCAAAAAGTTCGTGGTTTGTAGTTTGTAGTTTGTAGTTGGCTGATGCAGTTTGCTCTGGTAAATCTTCAAGTTTAGTGTTTCTAATAATGTAAAGAGGGTTATTTGCTCCGGCAAATTGTATATTAAAAACATTTGAAGTTTGAAGTTTGAAGTTTGAGGTTTGAGGTTCGTTTAAAGTTTGAGGTTCTGTGCTAGAAAGTTCGGAATTTGAGATTGCTTCGTTCCTCGCAATGACGGGTTTGAGGTCTTGGAGTTTGGAATTTGGAATTTGGGTTTTGGAATCCCGAATTGAATTCGGGACAGGTTTTGGGACTTGGGACTTTATTACAACAATGCTAATGTCCATTCCATCATTGCTTTGCTCTGCTTGTCCATGTTGCTTTAAAGATTTTATAACGTTTTCACGAAGTTTATTTAAAATCTCATCGGGCGATGTAATTAGCTCTTTATTAATGATTTCGTTTAGAAAAGCAATGCCGAGCATACTCATAAAAGCTCCTGGAACTCCATGTCCGGTACAATCGGCTGCAATTGCAATTATTTTGTCATTGCTTTTTCCAAACCAATAAAAATCGCCACTTACAATATCACGTGGCATAAATAATATAAAGTAATCAGAAATAAATTCTTTAATAAAATGATTTTCAGGAAGTAGTGCTTCTTGAATTGTTTTAGCATACCTAATACTTGATTTCAGTTCGGTATGAATATTTTCGATATGCTCTTTTTGCTTAATTACAATATTGCTTTGAGCTTCAATTTCGTCTCGTTGAGCGGTAATTTCTTCATTTTTTTGCTTTATTTCTTCGTTTTGGATTGCTAATTTAATATTTGCTTTTTTCTTATCTTTAAATAATTTAAGAACAATAATCAAAAAAAATGATACAATAATTATAATACTTAAAAACAGGATAATAAAGTTCTTTTGATAATTAAGTTTTTCATTTTTTTGTAAAATTTCATTTTTCTTTAGCAAATTGTCTTTATTAAGATTCTCTATTTCAAGTATTTTTTGTTTATTCTGATATTTTGATTCGAGTTGTGAAAAGTTTTTTTCTTTCTCAATATTGTAAATACTGTCATTTAATTTCTTAAAAATTTCATGATATTTTACAGCATTTTTATAATCCTTTAATGAATCGTAAGATTCATAAATTTTTTCAGCGCCTATTTTGCTCTCATACAGAAAATTGAGTTCAGTTGACATTTTATAACCTTCTTCTGCAAGATTAAGAGATTCATGGAAATTGTTCATTTTAATATTACAAGAAGAAATATTATATAAAGTAATTATTTCGCCTTTTTTATCGCCGATTTCTCTTTTTATAACTAAATTTTTATTGTAAGAGTCAAGTGCTAACTTATAATCTTTCAGTTTGTAAAATACTCCTGCAATATTATTATTACAAGCAGAAATGCCTTTTAAGTTTTTTTGTTCGGTATGAATATCTAAAGCCTTTTTGTAATACTCTAATGCTTTTTTGTAATCTTTATATTTTTCTTTATATATTATTCCTATGTTTATTAAGCAATTAGCAACATTATTTTTGCTTTCAAGTTCAGTATATACTTCTAATGCTTTATTGTAATAATCAAGAGCAAATTCAACATTTCCTTGAGCATTATTAGTTAATCCAATATTTAGATACAATGCTGCAAGTAAAAACTTGTCGGGATTAATACTATCAATTTTAGATATAGCTTCTTGGTAGTATTTTAATGCATTAATATAATCACCCATTTCGTAATACAATCTTCCATAGTCTTGATTATTTGAAGCTAAATATTTTGTTTTCTTTAATTTATGATATTTATCTTTGGCTTTATCAAGACAGGCAAATGCTTTATCTGTTTCGCCGGAAGCTCTATAAATAGTTGACATATTTGAATATGTATTAGCTATTCTTTGCGTATCATTAGTCGTACTATCTATTTTCAAGATTGTAAAGTAATTATCTAATGCATCAGAATAGTTCCCTCTATACATGTTATAAGATGCAAGGTAAGTATATGACTCAGCTTCTGCCGATAAAAAATTATTATTATTTGTACGTTTATAATTAAGCTTTGATAATTCAATAGCTCTCATATAATATGCGTAACTTGAATCCACATTAATGTTTTCAAATTTTTCGCCTTTTTTTAGTAATGAATAAATTAAAGTAGTATCTGAGAGATTAATATTTGCCTTTTTTTGTTGAGAATATACATTTCCCACAATAGAAAATAACCATAAAAAACAAAACAAATGCAGGATATGTTTCATTATAAGTTAATTAATTTTTATTCCTAATACACAAACATCATCTATTTGGAAATTATTTCCCTTCCAACGAGTTAACTCATTATCTAATAATTCATACTGACTTGAAAATTTTTCTTTTGATACTGATTTTATTAATTCCTGAAACCTAACCGACCCATATTTCTTATTTTTTTCTCCTCCAAACTGATCTTGGAAACCGTCGGTAAATAAATAAACAATTGCTTGATTAGTAATTGTAAATTCATTATTGATAAATGTTTTATTATTAGTAAATACTCCACCTACTGAATATAAACAACCTTCAACCTCAGCTAGTTCGCCATTGTTATACAAATATGCACACTGGTTTGAGTTTGATATTATAATTTGTCTATTTTCTGTATTTATTCTGCATAATGATATTTCCATTCCATCGTCTTGAAGTCTTTGTTCTGATAAATTATTCATTAACATATTTTTGACACCAATATCAAGATTATTAATAATTTCTGATGGGTTTGTTATTCTCTTCTGAATTATTATTTCATTTAAAAGATTATTGCCAATTATACTCATAAATGCTCCCGGAACTCCATGACCAGTGCAATCTACAACTGCAATAAATGTATAATTATCTATTTTAACATGCCAATAAAAATCTCCACTGACGATATCTTTAGGTTTAAATAATGCAAATATTTCAACTAAATCATTATTTATATTATTGATTTCGGGAAAAATTGCTTGTTGAATTTTTTGAGCATAATTAATGCTGTCAGTTATCTGCAAGTTTTTCTTTTCTAGCGATTTATTAGTCGTTGATAAAAGTTCGCTTTGTGCTTGTAATTCTTCTTTTTGCTGACTTATTTCTTCTTTTTGAAATGCTAAAATTTTATTTGATTTACGTTTTCCAAAATAAAGCCTGACTATAACAATCATAAAAATAATAAATATTCCAAAACCTATTGATAGAAACAATGTTACAGTTTTTTGCTTATTAACTTCTATATCTTTTTGTTTGAGTTCGAGTTCTTTTAAGCGTTTATTTGCTTTAAGTATTACAATTTCTTTTTCTCTTGCTTTGGTTTCGTATCGAGCTTGAATATCATTCAATTTTTGTAGTCGTTCGGAATTAAAAATTTCTTTTTGTAATCTGGTAATAAACTTATAAAAATTAGCTGCAAGTTGATATTCTTTTTGTTCTATATAAATATCTTTTAATTTTTCGTAAATAGATAATAATTCCTTTCGGGCATTAATTTCCTGACCAATAACAATAGCTCTTTTAAAATATGATATTGCATCAGTATTATTATTTTTAAAATAACACATTTCGCCTAGTCCGGTCAATGAGTATGTTATACCTCTTTTATCTCCAATTTCTTCCTGAATTTTTAATGCAGTATTAAATAAATTTTCTGCTTTATCGTAATTTTTACTTTTTCGTTCTAAATCGCCCAGATTCGAATAAGTAGATGCTAATCCTTGCTTATTACCAAGCTCGGTAAGTAAAACTATAGCTTTATTATAGAATTTGAAAGCTCTATCGGTATTTCCCATCTCGTCGTGTATTATTGCTATATTATTTAAACAATCGCTAACTCCCTTTTTATCTTTTATACTTTCTTTTATTTCTAAAGATTTTTGATAAAAAGAAAGAGCTTTATCAAATTGATCCTGATAATAATATATTATACCCATATTGTTATACGATAACGCCAAATCTTTACTTGAAGTTCCTTTTTCTAAAATATTTGCCGAATTAGAGTAATATTCTAACGCTTTTACATAATCGCTTTGATATAAATAAATATTTCCAAATGCATTATAGGTTTGGGCTAATCTAGTACTATCGGAAGTTCCGATATATTTTAAAACTTTATTAAAGTTTGCTAAAGCAGCTTCATAATTTCCCTGAGTAATATTAATATTTCCCATATTATATCGTGCCGATATTAATATAAGTGTATCTTTAAATTTTTCACCCGCCTTAAAAGCATTATTCAAATATATTTGAGCTTTTTTATATTCGCCTTTTTGCCAATAAATTATACCAAGTTCGTTATTCGCTTTCATAATAAATCTTTCGTCTTTTAAGTTTTCAGCCATTGATAACGACTTATTTATATAAATTAAAGCAGAGTCTGAATTTGTAAATTTTAAATAACTGCCATAGCCAAAATTTGCAGTAATCTTAGCTGTTGCACCACTAGCATTTTTAACATTCCAAATTAAACTATCTTTTTTATTGGTTTGATTTGAAAAAATGTAGCCTGAAAAACAACAAAATAAAGCTGAAACAAGCATTAACTTTAAGAACATTAGTGTTTTTGTGTTCATAATAAATTAGATATTTAAAATTTTATCCCCACTATTGTAACATCATCTGTTTGTTCATATTCAATACCTTCATTTAATTTCCAATTTTGAAAAGTAGTATCTAAAATTTGTTTTTGTTCAACCATTAGTTTATTTGAATTTGAGAAAAATAGCTCTTTCATCTGTTTATACATAAATTTTCTACCTTTTGGTCCGCCAAATTGATCAGCAAATCCATCAGTAATAAGATATAAAGAATCACCGAATGATATATCAAAAACATTATTTGTAAAAGGATTCAATGAGTGATGAATAGCGATTGGCATTTTATCCCCTTTTATTTCAACTAATTCACTTACAAGAGCCTTTGTATTATTGTCTTTCTCCAATCTATATGACTGTTTTACAATATAAAGTGGATTATTTGCACCTGCAAATTGGATATTAATTTTATTATTAACATAATCAATTGTTTTTAAATCTATTGCAATAAATACCATATCCATACCATCTTTTTGTTCTCCAATATCTCCTTTTTGCTGAAGTGATTTTATTATATAACTTCTCAATTCATTTAATACTTGCGATGCTGTATTTATATCATCACGTGCAATTATCTCATTTAGAAATGATATTCCCAACATACTCATAAATGCACCAGGAACTCCATGTCCAGTACAATCTGCAACTGCAATTAATTTCCAATTATTTCTACTTGCAATCCAATAAAAATCACCACTTACTATATCTTTTGGCTTAAAAAAGATAAAATAATCCAATTCACTATTTTTTAAGTTTAATTGTATTGATTCATTGAAATATAAATCATTTGGCATAACAGCGTTTTGAATCTGTTTAGCATAATAAATACTATCTTTTAAGTTTTTATGACTATCTTCAATTATTTCTTTTTGTTTTACTATCTCTTCTTTCTGCACATTAATTTCCTCATTAGCTTGTTGTAAGTTGGAATTTTGAATTTGTATTTGTTGTTTTTGTCGTGCAAGTAATACATTAGATTTTTTCTTTTGTAAAAACAATCTGAATAAAAAAAGTGAAAAAACAATTATTATTATTAAACCCCCTGCAAACGAATATATTATAATCCTTTGTTTTGATTTCTCTTCTTCATTTTTTTCAAGGTTAAGTTGATTTTTTTCTAATTCAACTTTTTGTAATGCTATTTTTTTTTCTTTTTCTTTTAACTCGTATCCTGATTGAATTTTAGTTAATTTTTCTTGTCTTTCTTCATTAAACATATCTTTTTGTAAACTTGTTATCAATTTATAATAATTTGTAGCAAGCTGATATTCTTTTTGTTCTAAATAAATATCTTTTAATTTCTCATAAGCAGACAAAAGATTTGAATTATCATTAATTTCTTGACAAATTTCGATTGCTTTTTTTAAAATTTCAATTGCATCGGTATATTTTTTTTTAAAATAATATAATTCTCCAATTCCAATCAAAGAATATGTTTGACCTCTTTTATCTTTTATTTCTTCCTGAATTTTTAATGCTGTGGTGAATAAACTTTCGGCTTTATCGTAATTTTTATTTTTAACTTCCAAATCACCCAAATTAGAATATGTCGATGCTAAACCTTGCTGATTGCCAAGTTCTTTGAGCAAAACCAATGCTTTATTATAAAATCTGAAAGCATTCTCTGTTTTACCAATTTCATCATAAATTATTGCAATATTGTTATAACACTCACTCATACCTTTTTTATCGTTTATACTTTCTTTTATTTTAAACGATTTTTGATATAATTCAAGTGCTTTTTCAAATTGTTCCTGATAATAATATATTATACCCAAATTGTTATATGATAAAGCCAAATCTTTACTTGAATGTACTCTTTCTAAAATATTTACCGAATTAGCATAATATTCAAGTGCTTTAACATAATCACTCTGATATAAATAAATATTTCCAAATGAATTATAAGTTTGAGCTAATCTAATACTATCAGAAGTTCCTATATAATTTAATACGTCATTAAAATTTTCAAGTGCAGCTTCGTAATTACCTTGTGTTATATTAATATTACCAATATTAAATCTTGCTGAAATTAAAACAAGTGTATCTGTAAATTTTTCACCAGCTTTATATGCCTCATTTAAAAAGGTTTGTGCTTTTTTATAATCTCCTTTATACCAATAAATTATACCTAGTTCGTTATTGGCTTTCATTATAAATCGTTCATCGTTTTCTTTTTTTGCAATTGATAATGATTTGTTTACATATATTAATGCAGAATCAGTATCGGTATATTTTAAAAAACTTGCATAATCGAAATTGGCAGTAATTTTTGCATTTGCTGTTGAGGCGTTTTTAATATTAGAAATTAAACTGTCTTTTTTTTCGATTTGATTTGAAAAAATATATCTTGGCAAACAACAAAATAATGCTGAAACAAGCGTTAACTTTAAGAAATATACTATTTTGGGTTTCATAATATCTAATAATCAGAAAAATAAAGTAACAAAGATTTTTTTAAAATTGACGAAGAGAATTGCAAATTTTTAATTTTTTTAATTTTATTTATTTTAAATAATTCAATAAACTGCTCAATTTTTCTTAAAATAATTTAATGATTTATAATAATTTAAAAGTAATGTTTACAATATTATAAAAAATTTAATATTGTAAATAATTAAATTGATTAATTTTGTAATATGGACTTTCTGAATCAAAATATAAACCAAATAATTAAATTATGTAAATATCATAATGTTATTGAGCTATATATCTTTGGTTCAGTTTTAACTGAAAAGTTTAATAATAAAAGTGATATTGATTTATTAATTGAATTTGGGGATGTTGATATTTACAAATATTTTGATAATTATATTGATCTCAAAGAATCTCTTGAAAAAACTCTCAATCGACATGTTGATTTAGTAGAAAATAAAACAATAAAAAACCCAATTTTAAGAAAATCAATTGATAGAAATAAAAAATTTATATATGGACGAAAGGATTCAAAAGTGGCTATATGACATTTTATTTTCAATAGACGAAATAGAAAAATATTTTATTTCGTATAAAAAAACGTTGTTAGAGTACAAGCAGAATACTGTTCTTAAAAGAGCAATTGAGAGAAACCTTGAAATAATTGGTGAAGCAGTTAATAAAATTCTAAAAATTAATCCTGAAATTCAAATAATAAATGCCAAAAAAATTGTAGGATTAAGAAACCAAATTATTCATTCTTATGATAGTATTTCTGATGAAAATATATGGGCTATTATTATAAACCATATTCCAAAATTGAAAGAAGAAGTAGTAAGGCTTTTAAAATCTGAATAATAAATCTATTTGCTTTTTGTCCAAAGTGTAGTTCTGCCAATTAACGAAAAACCTATGTAGCCTCTGATATTTAGAATGTTTGGAGTTTCTTCGTCGAACCACATATAACAACTATAAGTAGAGCCATTTTTAGGGTCGTAAATTGTTCCATCTGTCCATTCTTTGTCATCGGTATCGTAAGTGAAATCTTTAAGTATTTCTAAACCAAGATTTGAACGGGTTCTAAGTGCAGGGTCAGGATTATTCAAGTCTTTTTTAGGTTCACCGTTTACATAATTTTTTGGTGCAATCCATATTATTTTACCATAATATTTATTATTATTTTTGGTAATTTCAACTTTACCGTCTTTTTCTTCCGACATCCAAACTCCTAATACTTTATCGGCTTGAGCAAAGGATATTTTGCAAAAAAAACTAAAAGCTATAATTATTATTAATAATTTCATTTTTGGGTGTATTTAGATTAGACTATTTTTTGCCACGAAGACACAAAAACTCAAAACTTCACAAAAAAAAATAATCAATGCTTTGCACATCTTTGTGTCTTAGAGCCTTTGTGGCATTTTTTACGTTACGGTGTAGGTTCATTTTAAAAAAGTAGAATTGTTAAACCAAAAGTGAGTGGAACAACCTCAGGTCCTTTATTTTCCTCAAATAATGTTGACAAAGCATAAAACCCCGATAATGCAAACTTTCCATATCCAATTCGGGCATAAACACCATATCTGTAAGGCATTAAGTTTTTAACTCTGAAAATCTTAAATTTAATTTTTTCTTCTGTATCGCTTAAATAATCGTAACCATTGTATTTATAGTGTTTTCCTACCAGATAGCCGAATTTTCCGCCAATTGTAAGTTTATAACTTCGATTTTTATAATCTGGATTTGTCATAAATCTTATTTCGAGAGGAGCTTCTAAATATGTTGTTACAAATTTATTGTGGCTATATTTTATTGAATCTGGAATTACATAAAATCGGGTAATACCTGCACTATCAA
>MENC01000148.1:205-347 GCA_001768155.1 Bacteroidetes bacterium GWA2_30_7 | reverse complement strand
CAAAGCCAGACTTACATTAGAAAACTTACCAATTATTGGAAACATAAGGTAAATGTTTGAGCTTAACGAAATATTGTTGATTCTAACTTTTGGAGGAAGATTAAGCCAATAATTATTATTCAATTCATATACTATTTGGTCT
>MENC01000148.1:0-187 GCA_001768155.1 Bacteroidetes bacterium GWA2_30_7 | reverse complement strand
GGCTTAATAGTATCTTCGTTCTGCGAAAAAACAGGTAATGTAATTATTAGAAAAAGTATGTTTAAAATTTTATTCATAAGTAATATTTTTTTTGCCACTAAGACACAAAGCTATTTAATCTAATTTCTATCTTCTACTGGAGTTTGAGGCTGCCCATGCAGTCTCACTTTCTCCTTGTCTCACTTTC
>MENC01000147.1:25057-36253 GCA_001768155.1 Bacteroidetes bacterium GWA2_30_7 | reverse complement strand
ACATTGAGATGTTGAGATGCTTGAGTTAATTATAAAAGAATACTTTTAATAAATTACAATTGTAATCAAAACTTGATTTTCTAAATCTTAAAGATTTAGGAATTTTTTTTTGTTAACTAAAATGATACTCACAACAGTTCCCATGCGTAAAAGCGTATATTTAAACAATTAATACTTTATACAAACTCCAAGTATCATATTCTTTCATTAATCGACAATTAAATTTTATTTTCTTCAACATCTTCGTTTTTTATTTACATATTTTTACTTATTTTTATCTTTTGATAATAATTTGTTATTAATACTTACGAAAATGGACTCATCTAATATCAATTACTACATCGACGCAGCAAAACAATCAGCTGAATGGCATAAAGATCATTTAAAGTCATTAAAAAAATTAAAGTTTGACACATTAGCTGTTCATGGAATTTATTCTATGCAAGAAGCTTTAGATTTTAATCAAGGGTCAATAATTGAACCTATATATATGTCTTCATCGCAGGCATATAGAGATTCAAATGAAATGGAAGCCGCTTTGAGTTATCAAATTCCAACGTGGTGTTATTCCAGAATCGGAAATCCAAGCATGTATTATCTTGAAGGAGTTTTAGCTTTGTTAGAAACTTATGGCTCTGATATTGAGGCATCTTGTTGTGCTACTTCATCAGGAATGTCTGCTATATTTAGTGCTTGCGAACCATTTTTGACATTTGATAAAGACATTCATACCGAAATTAATTTTGTAGGCACTTGTCAGGTTTATGGTGGAACATTCCAACAATTTGCTGTTCGTCAAGATCAGGAAAAACATATACATTGGCGTAAAGTAATAAACTCTAATAATATTGAAGAATGGGAATCATTAATTGATGAAAATACTAGATTTTTATATGGTGAAATGCCAAGTAATCCAGGTCTTTCATTTTTTGATATCGAAAAAGTTGCAGCATTAGCTCATAAATATGGAATTCCATTAATTATTGACTCAACAGTTGCAACACCTGCATTATTCCGTCCATTAACTCATGGTGCAGACATTGTTATTCAATCTGTTACAAAAACATTATCATCAAGCGGCTTTTCTGTTTCAGGTGCTGTTATTGCAAAGAAAAACTTGAAACTTAATATCAATAACGATATGCTTAAAGCAGATTTCGGGCTATATATCAAAGCTTTACCAAACAGAGATATTGGACCAAATATATCTCCTATGAACGCAATTCTAACTTTAAATGACATAAGAACTTTACGTTCGAAAGTTGACTTAATGAGTCGTAATACTTTAAAAGTTGCAAAATACCTTGAAACTCATAAACACATTGAACAAGTCGATTATTTAGGATTAGAATCACATCCATTACACAAATTAGCTAGTAAATATTTAGTATTAGCTGATTCTGAGTTTGATGATATTTATGGCAAAAAAGTTAATCGCTATGGTCATTTAATGTCATTCAGAGTTAAAGGCAATGCAATGGATACACGAAAAGTTTTCGACGCACTACAAAGAATTTGGCGTGCCACAGATTTAGGTAGAATAAAATCTGTTGCTACAATTCCAGCTATTTCTACACATCAACAACAAGGCGAAGAAGCTCGTAAACTAGCTGATATTCCTGCCAATTTAATACGACTTTGTGTTGGAGCTGAACATGCAGATGACACAATAGATGATTTAAAACAAGCCCTAACTGTACTTGACGGAAACAAAATATCAGTATCTTCGCCAATGTATTCTGCAGGAGGTGCTTCTTCTGCTCGATTAAGATAACATCTTGAAGCATAGCGATAACCTCCTTCAATCGTGTTGAGAATATAAATAAATTTGTTAAATTTTAATTGTTAAACTGTTTTCTAAACATAAGAATACTTAAACACAACTTTCAAAGTTTAAACGAATTAAATGCGTTAGAAACCTCAAACAACAAACGACAACCGAGCTTGCGAGCTCAACGAAGTTAAACAACAAACAAAAAAAATAATTTTTATAACTAAAATATAAACAGAATGAAAAATAGAATTGCAATTATCGGTTTTGGAACAGTAGGTCAAGGACTTGCAGAAATATTATTAAGTAAAAAAGAATTTTTACAAAAAAAATACAACTATACTTTTGAAGTTGTTGCTATTTCTGACTTTGCTTATGGCAATGTATATAATAGTAAAGGATTAGATTTAGAAGATTGCATTAAAGTTGCAAAATCTAAAAAGAAATTCTCAAAAGATATTACAAAATGGGATACAACTTCATTAATTAGAAAATGTAATGCTGATGTTGTTTGCGAATTAACTTATACTGATTTAACAACTGGTGGACCAGCTATTAATCATTGTAAAGTTGCTTTAGAAACAGGAAAAAGTGTTGTAACTAGCAACAAAGGCCCAGCTGCTTTATATTATAGCAAATTGAAAAAAATTGCTGATAAAAATGATGTCGATTTCAAAATAGAAGGAACAGTTGTTGCTGGAACTCCAATTATAAATTTAACCGAAGGTCCTCTAGCAGGTTGTGAAATTTCTAAAATCAGAGGTATTTTAAACGGAACTACAAACTACATGCTTAGCGAAATGGAAAAAGGCATGGATTATAATGCAGTTTTAAAAGTTGCTCAAGATTTAGGTTATGCAGAAGCAGACCCAACAGGCGATGTTGAAGGTTATGATGCTAGAGGAAAAGTTGTAATTCTTGCAAATGTTGTTATGGGTGCAAAACTAGAAATTAAAGATGTTGAATGTCAGGGCATTACAAAAATAACTTCAAAAGATATCGAAAAAGCTAAAAAAGAAAATTCTCGTTGGAAATTAATTGGAAGTGTTGAAAAAACTAAAGATGGAAATGTAATTGGTTCTGTTGCTCCTGAAATGATTTCACTTTCACATCCACTTGCAGGAGTTATGGGTGCTACAAATGCTCTAACTTTCACAACAGACTTATTAGGCGATGTAACAATTGTAGGCCCTGGTGCTGGAAGACAACAAACAGGCTTTGCAATTCTTACCGATTTATTAAGCATTAATAAAAAAAACAAGTAATATATAGTTTGAAGTTTGATGTTTATAGTTTGTTGCGATGCACTGAGCGATAGTCGAAGTGTTGCTACGTTTTTTATCCCAAACTTCTAACTTCAAACTTCTAACTTCAAACCTCTTTATATGTCATATACAAACAAATACCTCCAAATTGATTTAACTTCAAAAAAACACGAAGTTAAAGATGTTGACCAAAAATTAGTAAAAAACTATATTGGTGCAAAAGGTCTTGGATTTGCAATAATGGAAAAAATTGCTCCAAACCCTGACCCTCTTGGACCTGAAAATCCGTTAATGTTTATTAATGGACCTTTCACTGGAACTAAAATTCAAACAAGTGCCAGAACAACTTTGGTTACAAAATCGCCATTAACAGGCTCATTACACGATGCACATTGTGGCGGAAGTTTTGGACCTCGCTTAAAATCGGCTGGTTACGATTATCTATTAATAACAGGAAAATCAAATAATCCTGTTTATATAAGTATTACAGCCGACAAAGTTGAAATTTTAGATGCTAAAGAAATTTGGGGAAAAGGTATTTTTGAAACCAATGATATTTTACTTGCAAAACACAAAGGCAACGACCCACATGTTGCTGCAATTGGTCAAGCTGGCGAAAATTTATCATTAATTTCTTGCATTGGAGTTGACAAACATCGTCAGTATGGACGTGGAGGAGTTGGTGCAGTTATGGGTTCAAAAAACCTGAAAGCAATTGTGGTTGATGGAAATTTATCAATTAACTATGCTGATGATAAGCTTTTTAAAGAAACAAATTTAAAATACACAAAAGAAATTCTTGACTTGCCTGGAGTAAAATTCCGTCGCCAAAAAGGGACAATGAAGTGCGTTAGAGGTTGTCAGGAAAATGAGATACTTCCTGTTAAAAACTGGCAAAAAGTTCAATACGAAGAATTTGAAAAAATAAGCTCAGAAGCTGCTCGTGAAGAATTAAACTGGGAAGATACTGGATGTTTCAACTGTTCAATAAAATGCTCAAAATGGGCACGTTGGGATGGTCACGAAATTGAAGGACCAGAATACGAAACTACAGCATTTTTAGGCTCAGGTTGCGAAATCAATAGCATTAAAGATGTATCGTGGTCGAATGAAATTTGTAACGATTTGGGCTTAGACACAATAAGTGCCGGAGGAACTTGCGGTTTTGCAATGGAATGTTACGAAAAAGGACTTGTTTCTGAATGGGAAGGTTTAAAAATGAATTGGGGAAATGCCGAAGCTCAAAGAGATTTTCTTCACAGAATAGCATTCAGAAAAGGAAATATAGGAAATATTTTTGCAGACGGAACAAGAGTTGCTGCTAATAAAATTGGAAAATCAAGTAGCGATTTTGCAATCAATATTTTTGGAATGGAACTTTCTGGAATTAATCCAAAAGGCTCTTTAACAATGGGAGTTGCAATGTCTGTAGTTGATTTTGCAAGTCATACCCGACTTTGGATTGCCGAGCAAGAAATGGGACCACAATTTAAAATTGAAGATATTCCTGCAACTTTAGTTGAAGGCATTGACACAGTTAATGTTCGTAACAGCTTGGTTGTTTGCGATTTTGTACCTTTATCTTTAGATAAACTTGCCGACCTATTAAATGCTGCAACCGGAACAAAACATACAGGAAAAAGCCTTCTTGAAGTTGGTGCAAGAATCACAGACCTTGCCCGTAAATATAATTTACGAAACGGCAGAACTTCAAATGATGATACATTACCCGAAAGGTTTTTCCAAGAAGAATCACTTTCAGGATTTATGAAAGGTAAAAAAATTGACCGTAAAGTTTTCAATAACTTAATTCAGGAATATTATAAATTAAGAAACTGGAGTACAAAAGGCGAACCTGTGATGGTTTAAAATCATAACCATGCTAAGGTTTTAAATGTTAGCAGTGTTTTATTTAGAAAATGAAATTTTTAATTTTAATATCATTTTGTCAAATAGTTTTTTTGTTAAATACAATAGCTGAAACTAGAGATACATTAACATTATCTGAATATTTAGAACTTTTTGAACATAATTTTACTACTAATTTTAAAATAACTGGTATATCTGTTGCCAAAAATAAAATAATATTGTCATTTGACTCAACTAAATACTTACAAAATATTAGTATTAAACTTGATAATGGAATTATTATAAGTCCTGAAATTTATGGATATGCTTATTCTTATAGAAAAATTAATCCTAATTTATATTGGATAATATACTATAACGAAGTTGAAGTTGGAACATCAATGTTTCTTTGCATATTAAATTTTAAAAATAAATTATTATCAAATCCATATACATTAGTTCACTATGGTGGAGATGATGGTTATTGGGATTATAAATATGGAAATTTTATAAATGATTCTACGTATAATTATTTATATGTGTGGGGTAATGATGAAAAAACATTAGATAGTTTAACTGGTCTTGATAGAATAAAAATGAATGGTGAGTTTATTGAACTAAAAAAAAAATCACTTATTGAAATAACTAGAGGAATTAAATTATCTATTTTAAAAATTAATTTATGTCCAATTTATCAAAACTCAACGGAATTTCAACTCTAATTGGAAATACTCCATTATTAGAAATCGAATTTGAATATAAAGGCAAAATCCGTAAAATTTATGCTAAAGCAGAACACATGAATCTGACCGGCAGCATAAAAGACCGAATGGCTTTACATATTCTTAAACTTGCTTACGAAAGAGGATTATTAAAACCCGGAGATTCTATTTTTGAAGCTACAAGTGGAAATACAGGAATTTCATTTTCTGCAATTGGCAGAGCTTTAGGACATAAAGTAACTATTTTTATGCCTAACTGGATGAGTATGGAACGCATTAATTTAATTAGAAGTTTAGGTGCAGAAATTACATTGATTACAAACGAAGAAGGTGGATTTAAAGGAAGTATAAATAGAGCCGAAGAATTAGCCGAACGCTATCCAAATTCATTTTTACCACGCCAATTCTCCAACGAAGATAACGTTGAAGCTCATGCACTAACAACAGGACCCGAAATTCATTGGCAATTAAAATACAGAAATATTATACCCGATGCTTTCGTTGCAGGAGTTGGAACCGGTGGTACAATTATGGGAGTTGGTAAATATTTAAAATGTCAATATCCAAACATCAAAATTCATCCTTTAGAACCTTCCAACTCCCCCACTCTATCTACAGGACATAAAATTGGAAAACATCGAATTCAAGGAATTTCTGACGAATTTATTCCGCCAATTGTTAAACTAAATGAATTAGACAAAGTAATCAGCGTTGACGATGGTGATTCTATAATTATGGCTCAAAAACTTGCAAATAAACTAGGAATTGGTGTTGGGATTTCTTCAGGTGCAAATTTCATTGGTGCTTTAAAAATTCAGGACGAATTAGGTGCAGATTCTATTGTTGTTACAGTTTTTCCAGACGATAATAAAAAATATTTAAGCACAGATTTATTGAGAGACGAATGTTGTAAATCTGGCTTTTATTCAACTAATGTTAGTTTACTAAGTTATAAAGCATTTAAAAGAGTTTGCCATACATGTTGCGAACCAAATGATTGTGTTGAATTCAATTCAATGAAAATTGAGCATTGATTATTGAATATTGAAAATTAAAAACATTCAATATTCAACGCACAATATTCAATTTTCAATTAAAAAATAAGTACAATAATGAATGAGAATAAAAGAAAATTTGACTTAGAAGACCGTTTTGTTGATTATACATGTAGAATGATTGATGTCGTTGAAGCATTACCAAACACAAGAGCAGGAAATTATATTGCAGGACAATTGATAAAATCTTGCCATTCACCAACTTTTAATTATGGTGAGGCACAAGCAGCTGAATCCAAAAATGATTTCATTCACAAGATGGGTGTTGTGTTAAAAGAATTAAAAGAATGTCGAACTGCCTTAAAAATTATTATCAAAAAAGAGTTAATAAAGCCTGTTAGCAAGATTACGGATATATTTAAAGAAACAGAAGAATTAATAGCTATAATTGCAAAAAGCATAAACACCGCTAAAAATAATAAAAACGCATCAAAGCCTTGAAAATTGAGAATTAATCATTGAATATTGAACATTTGTACAAGAAACAACTATCAAACTTAGCGAATAACAATCCCCGTAATTACCTCTTGTTTGCACTTATCATTTAACCTATTGATAAGTCCTTCTCTCAAAAGAATTAATTCGTTTCGAATTACTGACGACTCAATATTTACATATAAAACTTTATTTTTAATGTACATATTCTTAGTTTTAGAAGCAATAAATTTTCCGGTAACTTCTTCCCATGAATTCATTAACTCAACTTCTTTAAGTTTTTTTTCGATGTTTAAATCCGAAAAAACAAGTTTTAAAATTGCCGATATGGGTTGAGTATTTGAGCGTCTCATATTATACAGATTCACTTATATTTCCATCATTTACAAGAAATACTTTGTGTTCAATATTATTGTCAATAAAAATTTTCATTAACGAAATTTCAGATTTATCAGTAATAAATATTTGTCCAAATTCATCGTCAGCAACTAATTTAATAATTTGCTTAACTCTATCAGGGTCAAGTTTATCGAAAATATCATCTAAAAGTAAAATAGGTTTAGCATTTTTTAGATTTTTAATAAAATCAAACTGAGCAAGTTTTAGTGCAACTAGGTAAGTTTTTTGTTGTCCTTGAGAACCTATTTTTTTAATATTATAACCTTTTAAATTTAGCTCTAAATCATCTTTATGAATTCCAAAAGTAGTATATCCTAAAATTCTATCCTTTTCAAATGTTTTTTTTAATCCATCTAAAAAGTTAATTTCAAATAATTGCGAAATATAATTCAAACTAATTAATTCAGCATTTTCGGCAATATAATTATAATATTTTTGAAAAACAGGAATTAATGATTTAATAAATTCTTTACGAATTTCAAATATTTTTGTACCATAAGTACTTAACTGTTCATTCCAAATCTCAATCGATAATATATCAAAATGTTTTACTTCAAAAATATCTTTTAATAACTTATTTCGGTGTTTTAAGGCTTTCTGATAATTAATTAATAATTCGAGATAATTTTTATCGTATTGAGAAATTACACTATCAATATATTTTCTGCGTTCATCACTTCCTCCTGATATGAGTACAATATCTTCGGGCGAAATCATTACAAGTGGAATTAAACCAATATGTTCTGATAACTTTTGATATTCTTTCTTGTTCTTTTTAAATTGTTTACGATAATCCTTTTTTACTCCACAATAAATATTATAATCCTCATCTTTAATTGAATAATTCCCTTGAATTACAAAAAAATCATTATCATGATTTATATTTTCTGTATCTATTGAATTGAAATTACTTTTACAGAACGAAAGATAGTAAATTGCATCAAGTAAGTTAGTTTTTCCTGAACCATTTTTTCCAAAAAAACAATTTACTTTTTGAGAAAAAGCAATCTCACTTTGTAAGTAATTTTTAAAATTTAGTAAAGTAATATTTTTAAGATACATCAGACTCGAAATCGTTTTGGTAAATTTAATCAGAAATGTTTAAATTGAAACAATATTATAAATAATATTGAAAAAAATCTATGAATAAGTTTTTTTTGAATAGGTAAAATTACTGAAGCATTAGTAAAGGTTTAATCTATAAAAACTATAGTTTCATCATTATAAATTGGTATCTAATAAAATGAATTGAAAAATAAGCTCTATCGTGGAAACAGATATTTGCATTTTCTTGTCTAATCTATAAATAAACAAGAAAGGAGCAAATTATGTCGATAATGGATTTTATAAGTTTTGGGGCGTTATTTATAATAGTAATTTCAATTGTAATTGTAGCGTTAAGACTAAGTAAACTAACTCAGGAAGAGAAAAAACATTCTGAATTAAGAAAAAGTATCTATAAACAAATAAGAGCTAGATAAAACTAATAAAAGCAATGTGCTTTTTTATAAAAATAGTTATGCGAAAAATCGCATAACTATTTTTTTTTAGAACATTTATCATTTTTCATAAATACTCTTTCAAAAGCATTTATTCGTAAATCTATTACAATTGACTCTGCAAAAATAAATGTTCATTTTTTTAGTCAACAAAAAACATTCACTTATCAACGATTTATATTATCTAATAAAATGTGTTGAATAATAGCATATTAAATAGAAACATATTTTGCAATATTTACGTCTAATATAAAAAAAGAAAGGAGTATTATTATGGCACTAATGGATTTAATCAGTTTCGGAGCATTATTCATTATGGTAATAACCATTGGAATAGTAGTTTACCGTTTGAGCAAATTAGCTCAGGAAGAAAAGAAAAATGCTGAATTAAAAAAAAGTATTTATAATAGACAAATAAAAGTTAGATAACTATTAGCACAATTTGTTATTATTATACATTAATTACTTTTAGAAATTTAAGACCAGCTTTAAATTCAACCTTCTGGAAGTTAAATAGTTTGGAATAGCATACTTCCGATTGTAGATATCAGAAATCCACATATACGAAATAGTATTGTTTGTACCAAGCAGATTGAAAACTTCCAATGTTATCCATGCACTATTAAATTTGCTTAAAAATTTTGATTCGTATTTTTTTTCTTCACTAATTAGTACTTTTGAAAAACCAATATCAACTCTTCTATAAGGTGGAATTCTAAAAGCATTTCTGAATTGAACAGAATTAGGAGGTCCGAATGGTAATCTTGAGCCAAACAATAAATTCAAATGCATTTTATAAGAAGGATTTCTTGGCAAATAATCTTGAAAAAATAAACCAAAATTAACTCTTTGGTCAGTTGGTCTTGGAATATAACCCGGATGAAATTCAACAGAAAAAGAATCGGTAAGTATTGTATATGAATCATTAATAATATCTTCTTCGGTTTGCATAACCGATAAACTTGCCCAAGAATCGACTCCTTTTACAAATTCTCCATTAATTTTCATATCAATTCCAACAGCATATCCATTTGCATTATTCTCACCTGAATAGCTAATTCTAACATTATCAATTTCATAAGTTATTAAATCCCTTAAAATTTTATAATATGCTTCAGTTATTAATTTAAAAGGTCTGTTCCATAATTTAAAATTATAATCACTTCCGATTAAAAAATGTATAGACTTTTGAGCTTTTATGTTGTAATTTACATTTCCGTTTATATCTCTAAGTTCCTTATAAAAAGGAGGTTGAAAATAAAACCCACTTGAAAATCTAAATACAAAATCTTTTTTCCAGTTTGGTTCAAAAGAAATTGAAGCACGAGGACTAACTAAAAATTCTTTATTAAAATCCCAATAATTTAATCTAACACCATAAGTTAAATTAAAAAGAGCGCTATCATTTTCAAAAAAATAATTATTTTGTAAATATCCTGTGATTCTGTTAGTTGAATTATGAATATTAGTTTTAAGATAATTACTTACACTCACTATAGAATCTGTATAAGGTAATGAGTAGCCGGCAGAATCCAACATACGCCATTCGGTTATTTTATCATAAAAAATTTCACGCTGATAATTAAGCCCCCATTTAATAGTATTGTCATTAATTATGTAAATCCCTTTATTAGAAAATGAAAATACATAAGCATCCAAATAATTTCTAGCATGGTCAAGATAAGTTCCAACTCCAATATTCATTAAGCTATCTCCAACATTATTGGAGCCTAATTCTTTATCTAATTCGTTTATAAAATATTGTCCCTGAATGTCATAAGTTTCTTTTTCCATAGTTCTGTATGCAGAGCCAATCCACTTTATTTCAAGGTTACTATTTATTTTGTGATTTAAAGAAAATGCACCAGTTAAGGTTGTAAACTTATCAATTTCCTTTCCATCAAAATATACAGTCAAACCTAGAGGTATATTGATGTTTCCAAATGCTGTTTTTCTGGACGATGGCACAAATAAATATTTATTTTGAGCATAATTTCCTAAAAAATCCAGTTCAATTTTTTCAGAAATATCATAAGTTAAAAAAGTTTGAAAATCAATGAAAGATGGATTGTAATCGCCTTTTGTTTCAAGGCTATTTAATAAATATTTAGTTGTTTTGTATCTTAACCCTGATATATGAGTAAATCTATGATTTTTGCTAGCTCCCTCAAAATGCACCGAACTTCCTAATAAACTAACACT
>MENC01000147.1:20021-24999 GCA_001768155.1 Bacteroidetes bacterium GWA2_30_7 | reverse complement strand
TGAACGAACTAAAAATGGTCTATAAACCTCAATATCATTAACATAAACCAAATTCTCGTCATAATTTCCACCTCTTACCGAATATTGCGAGCTAAGTTCATTATTTGACGAAACTCCAGGCAATGTTTTCAAAATAGCCTCAACTCCACTAATTGCACCAGGAATTACTTGAACTATTTTAGGGTCGATTTTTTCTAAATTTGTAAATCTTTTATGTTTATCCTCAATTTCAATATCAGGAAACATGTGTATATCAATTTCTAAAGTGGGTTGTATTTCCAAAATATTATCAGCAATACTTTCAATTTTTCCTGAAATTGATTTGTAACCAACGCAAGTAATAATGTATTTTAACTCTTTACCAATCGGAACATTTAGCTGAAAAAAACCTGTTGAATCGCTACGTGTTCCTACATGAAATTCTGGGAAAGATATATTTGCAAGTTCAATAGGTTTTTTATTTTTATCTTTAAGAAAACCTTTAAAAATTGAAAAATTTTGAGCAAATACTGACTCATTAATTAGAATAAAAAATATAACTACTAAATATTTGATTACCTTTTTGTTCATCTAGTTTTCTTAAACTGCATTATTTAGAAATTATTGTTTTTTGAAATGAAAATTAATAATCGGTAAATATTTAATTTTTTTATTTTTGGCATAATTTAAAATTCCTATTTGAACTCCATCTAAATTTTCAGAAGAATTTATCAATCCTATCTGACATCCATTAGTTTGTTCTTTTGTTCTATTTGATAGTCCTATTTGTAAACCTTTGAGAATATTATTTTTAGTAAATAAGGCTAATTGTAATCCAGTGATTTTCTTTGCCCTACTCATAAAGCCTACAATTATTCCATTAGCATTCTGTGAGACATGATGTATTAAACTGATAAATATTCCATTCATATTAAATAAATATCCCAAAGTTGGTGAAACAGCAACTCCATTTAATATGCCATTTCCAATAGATAGTCCAGTTGCAAAACCATTAATTTTACAATAATTACTATGACAAAAAGGAGCTTTTTTTGGATAAACTAATTGTTTAATCATAATTGGAAATTGCCCTAAAACTTCAAAACTTATACCATTAATAATTAGTTCGTTTTGAAAGTTTTGATTTTCACATGAGTTTACTAAACCAATAGCTAATCCATTAATTTTATGAGCTCTGGTAGGTAAATACCATATTGCATACTTTGTCCCTTTTGTATTTTTATATTGTTTTGTATCTTCATTCTTAATATTTGACTTTTTTTTCTGGCAATATATATTTGAATTACAAATAGTAATAATAAATAATGTGTATAATAAATAAATAAAAACCCTTATTGATAGTTTCATTTTTCTTTTCTTTTAAAATCTCCATTTCTTAGTGCTGAAAAAAATTGAGCCCAAGCTATTGGATTAAGTAAATTGTTTGGAGGTAACTGTCCTGTATAATATAATTGATTGTAAGTTTGTTGCATAAAATATTTGTAGTTTAAACTTGGATCAGAATCAGCAGGATATTTTTTTAGTTGTTCTTCTATTAATGCAAAATTTTTAATCGCTCTATCAATATCATCTTTTGGAGCATCAAGTTTTAAGAATGCTTCCTTAAATTGTTCATAAGTATTCCATGGAAAAATAACCATTTCATTTAATGTAATTGTATCTGATTCAAGAATTTTAGTAATAAAATAATCGTGATAAGAAACTGTATCTCCAACATAAAAAGACGTTTTTTTGTAACCTATAGACGAAAATATTAATGTGTCATTTTTTTCTACAACTAATGAGAAAAAGCCTTGAAAATCGCTAATTGTTCCACGTCTTTTATTTTTTATTATTATATGAACAAAAGGCAATCCTTCTTGCAATTCCGACTTAACAAAACCCGACAATTGATATATATCAGGCTTTTGAGCGTTTGAAATATCAAGAATAAAAAATAATCCAATTAAATATAAAATATACTTTTTCAAAAATTTAACATTTTGCCCAAAAATATAAATTTAAACCTTAATAAATTATTGAGCTATAAAATATAATTTACTATTTTTATAAAAAACAAATTAATGATTAGGATAATATTATTGATTTTTATATGTATTTCATTAAGTATTAAGCTGTTTAGCCAAAATAATGATACGATTTTATTTTTATATGAATTAGAAAAAGAGGAATTTATTCATACAATATAATTAAAGAAAATTTTTGTGGTGTAGAAATGAATAATAAATATAAATTTCTTGAATATTTTTTACAATATTCGTTTCCTGAAAATTTAAATAATAAATGTTTTAAAGTAAAAATTGGAGATTCATTAAAGTGTTAAATTTCAAAAAAATGCGTTTTATTTTTTTAATATTCATTATAATTAGTTGTTCTATAACTAATTCATATTCACAAGAAAAATTTCTAATTGATAGCATTAATAAAGTAATTTCATCATCAGAAGATACAGTCAAAATTTTAGCTATTATAAATCTTGGCGATTTATACGAAAAAATTGATTTTCAGAAAGCAGTAAATTTATATAAAGAAGCTTTTGAATTATGCAATAGCATTGAAAATAACGATAATATTGATTTACAAATGCAAAAAAAAATCAACAATTTGAAATCAATTACTATGCTTTATATCGGAGTAATTTATTCCGATAATAACGATTTTAATAATGCTTTAATTTTCTTAAAAAAATCAAGAGATATTGCTATTAAATCAAATAACGAGTTACGCATAATAGATTGTGAAAATTATTTAGGAAATGTTTTTGTTTATAAAGGCGATTACGAAATTGCAGCTAAACATTATCTTAATGCATTAAAAATAAGTGAGAAAATTAATAATTTAATTGGATTATCGAAGGCTACAAACAACTTAGGTATAATTCATTATTATTTGCAAAATTTTGACAAATCAATTGAATACTACAACAAAAGTATCGAAGCTTGTATAAAAATTAAAGACAATAGAGGCGCAGCTTACACGTTAAACAATATTGGAAATATATACCTAAAAAATAACGAATTAGATAGCGCTTTAAATTATTTTCATCGTGCAAAAATTATAAACGAAGGGTTAAATGACTTAAAAGGTTTAGCTAGATGTTTAAATAATATCGGAATTATTCATAAGCGAAATAATGAATATGATAAAGCATTGAAATATTACAATGAGGCACTTCAAATTAATTATAAGAACAATGATAATCAAGGAATTTCATCATGTTTAAATAATATTGGTATAGTCTATTTTGAAAATGGAAAATATGATTTGTCTATCGAATATGCAAATAAAAATCTTGAATTTGCAAGTAAAGCTAATTTAAAAGATGAAATCAAAGATGCCTATAATTTACTAACTGATAGTTATTTGCAAAAACATGATTATAAATCGGCTTTTACTTTTTTAAAATCTGCAAATAATATTAGAGATAGTTTATACAACGAAGAAAAAACTAAAGCAATAAATGAAATTGATGCAAAATATCAAAACGAAAAAAAACAGCTTCAAATAGATAACCTTGAAATAGATAATAAGCTAAAAAATAGTGAAATTCAGAAGCAAAAACTTCTAATATATACTTTTATAATAGGCTTTTTTATTATACTGATTTTTTCAATTCTTTTATATTGGTTATTTAAACAAAAAAAGAAAGCAAATATAATTTTGTCAATTCAAAAAAGAGAAATCGAAGAAAAAAACATCAATTTAGAATTTGCTAATGCCGAAATATTACAACAAAAAGAAGAAATATTGGCACAATCAGAATTACTTGAAGCTTCAAATAAAGAATTAGAAAAATTGTCAATAGCTGTTAGTGAGACAGATAATTCAATTATAATTGCCGACAATGAAGGAAATATTGAATGGGTTAATTCAGGTTTTACGAGATTACTCGGTTATAATCTTTCAGAATTTAAAGAAATTTATGGAAATAATATTAAAGAAGTAAGTTCGTATAATAAAATTGTAACTGTTATTGATGATTGTGTAAATAGTAAACAATCTGCTAATTATATATCTCTGAATAAAACTAAAAATGGAAATTTTATATGGGTTCAAACTACAATCACTCCAATTTTAGACACAAATAATGATGTAGTAAAATTAATTGCTATTGATTCTGATATTACTAAAGTCAAAGACGCTGAAACAGAAATCATTAAACAAAAAGAGTTAATCGAAATTCAAAATAAAGAAATTACAGATAGCATTAAATATGCTTGTAATATTCAAACTGCAATTCTTCCACCAGATTCATTATTGAAAACTCTTTTAGGTGATTATTTTATTTTATTTAAACCTAAAAATATTGTAAGCGGAGATTTTTATTGGGTAAAAAAAATATTACTTGACAATAGTCAAACGCTAGTTTTAATGTCTGTTGTGGACTGTACAGGGCATGGTGTTCCTGGAGCTTTAATGAGTATGTTAGGAATTTCATTATTAAACGAAATTACAAACGATTCAATATCAGTTAATAATATCGAATTATACACAGGTACGATATTAGATAATTTAAAGGAAAATTTAATTAAACTTTTGCATCAAACTGGCTCTGAATCTGAATCACAAGACGGAATTGATATGGCTTTATGTTTAATTAATAAAAATGATGATATTTTATATTATTCAGGAGCGAATAACCCTCTTTATATAATTTCCAATAATCATCTAATTGAAATAAAAAGCGATAAAATGCCGGTTGGTTACAGTCATAATACAAATCATACGAACTTTTCAAACAATACATATAAATATCAATCAGGCGATTACATATATTTATTTAGTGATGGATTTGCCGACCAGTTTGGTGGAAAAAGTGGGAAAAAAATTAAATACTCAGGATTTAAATCAATTATTGAAGAAATTTATAAATATCCATCACAAGTACAACTAGAAATGCTTGATTTTAAAATATCTGAATGGATGAATCCAATTAATTCCGAAGAATACAGTCAAATTGATGATATTACAATACTTG
>MENC01000147.1:0-19984 GCA_001768155.1 Bacteroidetes bacterium GWA2_30_7 | reverse complement strand
CATCAATTAATCAATTAAATAAATACATTAATCTAAAAAATAAAAATTAAGTGCTTACACTTATTTTATTTAGATTTAATTTTTCTATTTTTAAAAAAATTTAAAAATATGAAAAATCTAATTTTTATTGCATTAGTATTATTTAGTTCTATTTTAAATGCAACAAGTTATGTATCTGCTACAAATGGCGATTGGTCTGATGATGATACATGGAGCCCTAGCGGAAATCCTGGTAATAACGATGATATTACAATTAATCACATTATTAATCTTGATGTGTCGGTAACGACTAAAACATCAATAACAATTAATGATGCTGGAAGTTTAAACAGCCTAACCAGTTCATTACAAATTAAAAATGGAGTTTCTTTAACTGTTAGTGGAGAATTAATTGTATTTAATTTACAGTTCGATAATGGCTCAATAATAGTTATTGAAAATATTGGTATTGTAGAAGTAAAGGGAGATTTTGCTAATAAAAATAATAGTGATAATGTATTAATTGATGGAAATATGAATGTGGCGGGAAATTTTGATAATGGAAATGGTGGTGTAATAACTGGAAGTGGCGAAATATGCACAACTGGCTCTTATTCAGGTGTGGGAGACACTTTTGGGAAAAGTCCAACTTCAGATATTCCTGCCGGCTCATGTGTAAGTATTACAATTCTACCGGTAGAATTGATAAATTTCGATGCAACTCTTGAAAACCCTAATGTAATTATTAACTGGTCAACTGCTTCAGAAAAAAATAACCAACAATTTAATATTTTAAGAAGTACAAATGGTCTCGATTTTATTATAATTGCAACTATTAAAGGTGCAGGAAATTCTAGCACATCATTAAGTTATACTTATACCGATGAAAACCCGCCAAAAACTACTTTATATTATTTATTAAAACAAATTGATTTTGATGGAAAATCAGAAACATTTAATTTAATTTCTATCACAAATGATGTAACCAAAGATGAATGTTCAATGAGCGTAAACCCAAACCCTTGCATTGGAAAATGTACTGTTGCATTTGAAGATTGTAACGAAGATGATTTAAAAGATGCAAAATTTCAGGTTTATGATGCAATGGGAAATGTCATATATGCTTCTATTTCAAAGCCTATTGAACAAGGCAAAGCATTATTTTCTCTTGATGTAAATAACAATTTAAAGCCTGCAATTTATATCGTTAGAGGAAATACTGAATCAAAAATGATAGATAAAAAAGTAATCATGCAAAAAAATTAAAAATATGAACAATAAATTATATTTAGTATTATTTATATTATTTATCATTTCGTGCAAAACACCTGAAAATAAAAATAATGATAATATAGATAAATCAGTTTCTGTAGCTAATGACTTGAATAGTAATCAGGCGAGAGTTTTTTCATTGCCCTCCCCTTTTCAAATTTCAGCAATAATAAAATTAGTCGGAATAGACTATAATAAAACTTTTATCGAAAATACTGCAAATAATAATATCGCTTATTCATCTCCAATTTATAAAGCTTTAAACTTAGGAGTTAATTATGTTGATATTTATTACTCAACTGTTTATGAAAAATATGAGGTATCAGTAGTTTATTTAGAAAAGATTGAAAAATTAATGGATGAATTAGGTCTTAAAACTAAAAAAGACTTTAATCTAGTCGATAGATTTGAAAAAAATATACATAATAAAGACTCTCTTGATTATTTTATTAAGTTATATCAAAACGATATTCAAGAATATTATAATATTTCAGAAGAAAAACAAATTGCATTTATAATTATGACTGGCATTTATGTAGAAGGGTTATATCTTCTTACAAATATTTATGAAAATAATTTACAAAATAAAATGTTAAATTCGTTTATGGATAATAGTATTAAAAAAGTTCTTTTTCAACAAGCAACTGTTTCAGATAATCTTATCGAATTATTAAGCAGTTATAACGATAGCAAACTTGATTTTTTGCTTGAAAAACTAAAAACTATTCAAACCGAATTTAATAATATGAAAATAGAATACTCTTCCGATTCAAACAACAATATTACTGATGTGAAAATTAACAAAAAACACATTCATAACTTAATGAAAGTTAGTACTGATATTAGAAATAGTATTATTGCTGAAAAAAAATAGAATAAAGTTATATTCAAAAAAATATATAGTTTTATTTGGAGTTGGTCTTTAAAGTGGTTGATTATTTTAATTAATATTTTTTGTAGGTACTATTATACATTAGTTCGGTATATTTTTGAGATTGACTTTTCGTAGAGCTAAAAAGTTGCTTCGTTCCTCGCAATGACGAAACACATGGATGTCTGCATGTTACGTCATTGCGAACGCAGTTAAGCACCACAGCTTACCCCGACCCCTCGGGGAAGTAGCATCAATTCAATAATGTAAAAAACTTAACATTGATAATCTGTTAATTAATAGCACTTTATAAAAATATACCGAACTATTAATTATAAGTACTGTTAAAAAAAATAAGGATTTCAAAAACATATGAAACCCTTATCCTGTTTATGTCGGGGTGAGAAGACTCGAACTTCCGACCACTTGCACCCCATGAGTTATTGATAGTCTTATTGATATTTATTAATACTTATAAGTATTTATTATTTAGCTAAATAAATCATTTTAGACTTATCGTTGTTTATATCTTTTTATTGATATTTATATAAAATGTAGGTACTATTGTAGGTACGTTTATTTTGATTAATGTATTGATTATTAATTATGGCAAATTTAAAAATTGTTTTAAATAAAAAAAAGAAATTAAAAAATAATAGATTTCCAATTGCATTAAGGGTTACACATGAACGGAAACAAGTATATTTTAGTTTTGGAACTGACTTTAATTGTAGTGATGAGTATTGGAATGATAAGAAAGATTTATACTTTGATGAATCTGGTATTAAAGAATATAATAAACAAAAAAAAGATAATGATAAACCTACTTTAAAGGTATTTCAAAATGCAAAAGTTTTAAATTCGGTTTTAACAATTAAACTTAATGAAGCAAGGGAAATTTTATTAAAATACGAATTAGAAAAAATACCATTTTCATTTGACACATTTAAAAATGATTATCTAAAAGTTAAATCAAAGGCAACAATTTTTAATGTTTTTGACGAAGTAATAAATGAATTGAAAAATACCAACAAAATAGGTTATTCCAACATTTTTAAATCTGCTAAAAGTTCAATCTCAGATTGTTTTAAAAAAAATGATATAAAATTTAGAGATGTAAATTATAAGTTTTTAAATGATTATAAGTTATTTCTACAAGCTAAGGGCTTGAAGAAAAACGCAATATTTGTTTATTTTAGAACATTTAGAACTTTATTTAATCAAGCTATAAAACGAAAATATGCAGATGAAGCTGATTATCCATTTTTAAGCCGAACCAACCCTAATGGATTCAGCCTTGCAAAAATGGAAGAGGCAACTCGTAAACGTTCTATAACAAAAGAACAATTAATATTAATTCGAGATTACCCCACAGACGAAAATACATTTAGATTTCATGCTAAAAATTACTTTATGTTTTCTTTTTATTTGATAGGTATGAATTTTAAAGATATTGCTTTATTAAAGAACACAAACCTTGTTAATGGTCGAATTGAATATGTAAGAGCAAAAACAAACAGACATTTTTCAATAAAAATTAGTAATAATGCACAGGAAATTATTGATTATTATAAAAATATTAACCTAACAAATGACTACATATTTCCAATATTAAGCGAAAAACACAATACTCCAAATATGCAGTATAACAGGATTAAAGATGTTTTGGCTAAAATGAATCAAGAATTAAACGAAATTGCAAAAGAAGTTGGAATTGATTTTAAAATAACATCTTACGTTGCTAGGCATAGTTGGGCTACTATACAAAAAATTAATAATACTCCAATATCAGATATTATGGACGGAATGGGACATTCAACAGAATCGCAAACTCATACATATTTGAATAGTATTGAATATTCTGGAGTAGATAAGTATAATGAAAATATTCTTTAATTATGTAATGTTAATATTCTAACTAATGAAAGAAGCAGATTTATTAAATAACAGACTTGATTTTAATTTTCATTACGAAAATTTATTAATAGAGAACTATAATAAAACAATTAAAACTTTAGATGAAAAATTTGAAAGAAGTAAAAAAAGAGGTTTTACAGAATTAACAACATCTGATATTGAACAATATTTGAATAATACAGAGTATCATATAGAAATGTATAATATTTTATACGAAACCTATCAAAAGAAATATAGAAGTGGACACGAATTATATGATATTTATTGGGAAATTAGTGATGAATATAAATACATATACATTGATTATTTTACTTCTGAATTTTATGAAGAATGCCCAGATTTAATTGAAACTTTTTTTAATATTGCAAGAAATCATGAAAATCTATTTTATTTCATTTCTGAAAGAAACGCAACAATAGATTGGTTAAAATCAAAAGGTTATGATATTAATTTAAAAACTGAAAATGAAATTAAAAAAAACAACGAAATTGAAATTATTTCATCAAAAAAAGAGCAATCAGAAGAGATTGAAGATATGAAATCAGATGATGAACAATTTAAAAGACCAAATCTCATTATTAATGAAGAAATAGAATATAACATAGATGCACCAATAATCCGCAGAGAAAGGAAAGACATAATTGAAATTAAACCATTTGAAAAAATATCCTCGTCATTATTAGTTACTTCAACTATTGACAAATTTACTGAGTTTCTAAATATTCATAAAGATATTTCATTTTTAAACGAATACGATAAAGAAAAAAGAATAAATAAATATTTCAAAAATTTAATTGAAGATTATATCGAAGAAATTGAAACAGAATTTGATTTTTCAGAAACTACTCCAAGCGATTTAATAATAAAATATTTAAAATCAGTACCAACCAAATTTAATTTAAAAATTAATTTTTTTGAAGGGATGAAATTAAATAATAAATTATTTAGTAAAAGTAAGAGAGTTAGGTTATTGGATGATGTTGATGTTGCACATTACAATCAAAGTTATTATACAATTTTCAGATGTCGCTCCAATCATTATATTGAAGTTTTACAAAGAAAATATTTGAAATATTACGTAAACAAAAAGATTGAAATAGCAAATCTAAATTCAATTGAAAATGAGCTTTCCAAATTCAAGAATAAATCGGATTCTTCACAACAACAAAAAGCCTTAAAACTTTCAGATATTTTAGAGAACCAAAATAATTTAATTCCTAAAGTATCAATTAATGATGTTTACTGTCATTTCAAAGTTCTCACTGAAGAAACAAACAAGTTTGGAGAATTTTACCTAACTAATGAACAACTACTAATTTTTATTAAATCTACATTTATTGATAAAATACCAATCAAACAAGAATTAAATTGTAAATCGTTTAATAAAAAGTATATTAGAAAAATATTTTATCAGTTTTATCAAAATTGTAAGAATAAAGAAACCAACTTAACAAAACTTAAACGAAAATATTTTAGTATTTTAGACGAATCATTAGTTGGATTTAACGAAATTGACTACAACGATTTTAATAAAACCTAAAAACAAACCTAATAGACCTTAAAACAACCCTATTAGCATGTAATACGCTGTTTTCATTATATTTATAAGAAATATTTGTTGAAAATAATTAAATCAACAAATATGAAAACAGAAAATTTAACACAAAATGATGTCCCTTTTGCAATAGCATGGCTTTGCAATGAAGTTTTAAATCTTAAACAGCTTTTAACAGCTAAAAAACAAGAACCAGATACAAATCAATGGTTCAATTTAACAGAGTTATGTAACTACCTGCCCGATAGACCCGCAAAAGCAACTATCTACGGAATGGTATCTAAAGGCTTGATACCTAATCACAAAACAGGTAAAAAATTAAGATTTTTAAAGTCTGAAATTGATAATTTTCTTTTGGCAGGAAAACAAAAAACGGTTTCAGAAATTGCAGATGAAGTTGATAATCATTTAATAAAAACAAGGAGGGCTAAATGAGTACAAAAAAAGAAAGCCCCACCACGACCAATGGACAGGACTTAAATAATTTGCAGAACAAAAATACAAAAAAAATTCCAACATACAATGATTTTTTAGCGGGATTAATACAAAAAAAATTGGAATTAATCGAAAATGAAAACATGATAGTATCAACTTTTAAAACTGATACATTATGAATAAAACATATTTACAACAACGACTTTCTGAATTAAATATAACACCAGAACAAAATGAAATATCTGTATTTGATAGTGTCGAAGGTATTTTTTATAAATCAGAATTTTTCAAATCTGATAAAGATGACAATATTAGAATAAATTATTTAGACCCGTCCTGTAACGTAGAAAAATGCGAGAAAAAAGGCAAGTTACAAGATTTTTCCAGAACTCGACTAAAAGAACCAAACGGGCAGGGAAAATATACACAGCCTTTTAATAGTAGTGTTATTCCATTTGTCACACCTTCGATAATTAAGAAAGTAAAAATGAAAACTGTAATAGATACATTATTTATTACTGAGGGAGAATTTAAGGCATTTTCAGGCAGTATAAACGGAATTGATACAATTGGAATAAGTGGAATTTATAACTTCAAAAACAAGGGCGAAAATAAGCTACATGAGTATTTTCATACAATAATTGAAACTTGTCAGGTTAAAAACATAGTTCTGTTATTTGATGCAGATTGTATGGCAATAAAATTTGATGAAACAAAAGATTTATATATTCGATTAAATCAGTTTTACGCAGCGGTTGCAAAGTTCAAAGAATTGACGAAAACCCTAAATGTTGACGTGTATTTTTCTCATATCAAAACAAGTTTAAATGATACTGCAAAGGGACTGGACGACCTGATAAATCATGCTGACACCGATATTAATATTCTAAAATCTGAATTGTATAATCTTACAGTCAGTAATGAAAACAGGCAGTATATTGATTGTATAAGCATTTCAGCAAACAGTATATTAAAACTTCGTGAGTATTTTGGGTTAGATAACGTAGATGAATTTTACACAAAATATGTTGATGCCATTGGAGCAAATGATTTTATTTTTCATGGCAAAACGTATGAAATCATTGAGGGCAAACCGTTATTTAAAACCTCAAACGATATAAAATTTTGGTATGTAGTAACTGGTGGTACTATTGAGAAACGCAAATATACATTACATATTGACAGGGTTAATTTTGCTAAATTTCTGCAATCAAAAGGGTTTTATCGTATTTATGTAGGCAAATATCCGATGTTAATCAGGATTGAAAACAATATTGTTGATGAAGTTACAGCCCACTTAATCAGGGATTTTATAAAAGATTATGTTCGCAGTTTGCCAAATATTATTGAATCAGTTGAAAAGGAATTTTCCAAAACTGATTTAGAATCTTGTCTTATAAATGCAAATCACATTTATTTTTCAGATATAAACCTAAATTGGATTGATGCCATTGAGTTAAAAACAAAGCGAGATACGCAAAACGAAGCGTTTATTTACTTCAAAAATTGTTTTGTTAAAATTACTAAAGAGGACATTGAAACCTTTGATTATTCTACATTGGAGAAACCAATTTGGAGAAAGCAAATAATTGAAAGGTTTTTTGATGAAACTGTAATACCTGATTCATGCGAAATTAAGCAATTTATTTTAAATGTTTGTAACAAAAACGAAGCGAGATACAATGCTTTATTAACTGCTATTGGTTATTTATTATACCAATATAAAGACCCTGCAAATACTAAATTAATTGTTTTTGTTGATGAAAAAATAAGTAATAAAGATGAGGCAAATGGAGGTTCCGGCAAATCATTGGTTGCGGCTTGTTTGCGACATTTCAAAAGTGTTTGTTATAAGGGCAAAGGTTGGAATCCAAAAGAAAGATTTGCATTTGAGGGCGTAAATTTAGACACCGACATACTTTTAATTGACGATGCTTTAAGAAATTTTGATTATGAATCTTTATTTACAAAAATCACAAATGATTTTGAAGTTGAAGGCAAAAACGATAAATCTTTTACAATCCCGTTTGAAGTAAGCCCAAAGTTTATTCTGACAACAAATTATACATTAAAAGGAGAAGGTAATTCGTATCTCAGACGCAAAGCTGTTTATGAATTTTCCGACCATTACAACGAAAATAATACACCAAAAAAAGAATTTACACATAGGTTATTTGATGACTGGGATGTAAATCAATGGTCGCAATTTGATTTGTTTATGCTTACGGCATTACAGTATTATTTAGATAATGGATTGAAAGAAGTTGCTGTAAATTATGCTGAAAGAAATCTAATTGAAACAGTATCAGAATCATTTATTGATTTTATGGCTACTGTTAAGCGAGACCAGGAACATTTAACGAATGATTTACTTGAAAAATTTATTGAGTTTGATAAATATTATAAAGATAAAATCAAACCAACGATGTTTAATAAATGGCTTAAAAAATACGTGAAATGTAAAGGAATCAAAACAGAGGGTTCACAGAAAATAAATAATAAAGAAGCTCCATTGACAAAAGACAATGGAAAAATTTACATAAAACTGTTTTCAAACTAAATTTAAAATGAAAACAGTTTCGCTGAAACCCACTGTTTATAAATAATAGAAAAAATTGAAACTTAAATACTACTTTTTTTTACAAAAGTAGTTACACCCTAAAAATAAATAAAGAGAAATAAAAAAAGGGGTATAGGTAATATTAGACAAAAAAACAGTTTTTTAGTTTTTATCCTTGTAATAAAGATAATATCAATAGATTAAACAGAATTAATTTTTAAAAATGAAAATTTCCAAAACAGTTTTAGAATCTTATTTTGGCTTCCCACGTAGAAGTGATAAAATAACCGAACCACTTCAACATTGCGTTGAAAAATCAATAATAGATGAAGTTATTCAGAATAATCACAATGGAAATATTCAAACAAATATTTCAAAACAATCTATTAGAGTTTTTTCAGATTACTTTACCGGATTTGATGACTTTTTTCTCAATGTTGTTAATGGTGTTTATTCAATCAATTCTTGCATTATTGAAATAAAAGGATTGTATGATTATACTATTACAGAAAATGAATTTTTACAGCTCCTAATAACGAAAAAAAAACACTACAAAGCTGAGTTTATAACAAATTTTAAATCATAAAATTAATTCCACTTAGTAAATTAAACCTTTAATTTAATAAATCAATCCAAATTAAAGTAAATTAAATCTGAATTTATTTACATTAATCTATATCAACACAAATTAATATATTAACAATTTACATTGAATTATTAACATTTATATTAATATAAATAAACATCAATAAATATCAATAAACAAAAGCACTTTATTCATTTTACCATATTGATATATACAGTAATATAGTGTAAATTTGACACACAATATTAATATTATGCAAATAAAAGACATTTTAACAGGGGAATTGTTTACGCAAAAAAAAATAACTCAAAAATTTGCAAATAGACAAAATCAGATTCGATACAATAATTTGAAAGCACAGAAAAAAAGAATTGAAAAATCTTTTATTGACAAATCACTCGACAAAAACAGAACTATTATTATGAATCTTCTAAATGGTGAAAAAAGCATTATTAAACATAAAGAGTTTTTATTAGGTGCAGGTTTTCATTTAGGAGTATTTTCATTTCAAAAGAAGATTGGTGAATTATTATTCTCAGGAATATATGAATTTGGAATAGCCAAAAAAGATGAAACACATTTTCAACTAATAAGATTTTAATAATGAATGATTTTATTGAATTAGGAAACATCGGTTTTTTGGTTGATGTTCCAAAAGAGCTGACAAAATTAAAATCAGATAATAAGACCCTAAAATTCGCCTTGATTGGATTCGGTTTTGGATTAATTGTTTTAGCTGTATTTGCTAAAATAAACATAAATAAATACAAGAAATTTATACCAATAATAAAACAAAATGAACCCATTATTAAATGACATTTTTAAAGATAAAATTACTGATGTAAAAGAATCTGAATATTTTCCAGTAATAAAAACCGTATTGATTGGTGCTGGAGTTCTTTTAGCAATAGGATTATCTGGCTATGTCTTTAAGATATTTTCTTTTACCGTTTCAAACTACAAAAAATTAAAATATATCATTAAAAATTAATCCCACAGAATTAATTTATGCAAAAAGTAGCTTTATATTGCAGAGTATCAACATCTGAACAAACAACCGAAAACCAAAAAATCAGATTAGTTGAATATTGCATAAAAAACAACCTTGAATACGATTTATACGAAGAAACTGAAAGCAGTCGTAAAACACGCCCAGTTAAGCAAGATTTATTACAGAAATTGCGTAATAATGTTTACTCATCAGTAATCATATATAAATTGGACAGATGGGCAAGAAGTAGCACAGAATTGATACTCGACACAAAAGAATTAATTGATAAAGGAATTGGTTTTATTTCAATATCCGATAATTTAGACTTTTCAACTGCAACAGGAAAGCTACATTTTCAAATACTTTCCGCCTTTGCGGAATTTGAAAGAGAACTAATAAGAGAAAGAACAATTGAAGGTTTACGCAGAGCAAAACTACAAGGAAAAATTGCAGGACGACCAAAGGGCAAAAAAGACACTAAGCCAAGACGCAAGTCAGGCTATATATTGCGACAAGCAAATAATCAAAAAGCAATAGATGAAAAAAAGGGAGTTTTTCAAGGAATAGAAAATTATCTTGATTAATCTGTGCTTTCTATTTTTAGATGTTTAATATAATTTTCGAGTAATCCTTTTATCTGCAATGATGCAACAGGATTTGCAGAATGAACATTAAACTTTAAATTTCTTAAATCTAAACCCGATTCATAAACCAACCATTTTGTACAAGCATAACCATCTGGTGCAATATTCTCGTTTTCGTCCAAACCTAAATCATTATCAAAAGATATAAATTCAGGAAGTCCATTTTCTAAAATAACTTTTCTGAAATCATTATAGCTTCTGACAATAACAAAATCGGATTCTTCAAAATTTGAATAAACCATTTTTACAGTTCTAATATCATCTAAAAATAATTTGTAGCTCATATATTTTCAAATATACAAAAAATCCTCCCCCAAATAATTAACGTCCACAAAAAAGACCTAAAAACATACTCAACCTCCCCTGTTAATCGGTTATTAAAAAAAGGTACGTTTATTTGGTCAAATCAATATTGTTAATTAAAAACTTATTTATCATTTCAGGAGTAAATTCTGAAAGTATCATTTTGTGAACCTTTTCAGTTTGCATTTTAATTTTTTGTTCAACAATTTCAATTAAATGAATTACACAACTTTCAATTTCTCTTAATTGCACAATGTTAGGCAAAATTGAACGTACAGTTTTAATTCTATATTCTGTACTTGTTTTATCTTTTGATTTAATAGGTATTTTAAAATATACAACACTGACTTCATTGTCGGTAATGCCCCGATGTGCAATGAAATTATGTCTTAAATCCATCAAAAGCTCATGAGTCAAACGTAACTTTTCATCACTTTCTTTAAAATATTCCCTAATTTCCAATTTTCCCAATTTTGCTTTTGAAGAATCTGTAAAACATCTACCATACGATATAATAATACTGTGCCAAAGTGCTTTTTTTAGAGTATCAGAAACATCTTTATTATTATCAATATAGTAAATTATCATTTTTAAAGAATCCTGAACAAACCTCAAATCTTCTCTAATTGACATAAATGTTACTACTTTTTTTACTGCAAATTTAGGAAGAAGATAACATAGGTTGTCTTTCTCACTTTTTTGTATTTCCTCTAATATTTTAATAAATATTTTATCTGCTTTTGTCACTTTTAATGTTTATTAATATTTTCGATATTCTTCCTTCCCAAATCCTACGAATAAAAACCTAAAACCCGACAACCCTGATTGAAACAAATTGGGTCTATATTGTTTGATTGGCAAACGTCAATCATCATCTTTTTAGCATGTTATCTGATAATCCATTTATCTCATTCTGAATTTCAATGCTGTTTGCTTTTATTTTTTCATCTCGTTAATTAATGAATTTCAAACCGATAATTACTGTTACAAGAACAATTGTAATAATTATCAATATTTTAAGTGTCTTATTTTGTTTTTTTAATTGTTGAACTTGTTCAGAAATAAGAGTTTGATTTTTTTCTGCTGTTTGTTTAAATTGTTCTTCAAATTTATCTATTTTATTTTCAATTATTTTAGTCCTTTCATGTAAATTGCTTTCCGTTTTATCAATTCTATTGATAATTTCATTTGTTTTATTTTGATGCCCTTCTTTTAGATTTCTTTCTACACTTTCAATACGTTGTAAAACTGACTGTATGCTTTGGTTTATGCCTGCAATTGTGGCATCTAATTTATCAAGTCGTGAAGAAATATGTATTTCATCAATTTCTTTTGTAAGCTTTTCAGTTTTTAAAATTGTTTTCTCGTTTATAGAAATGATTTTTTGTGTAGTTTCATTTATAACATGTTGAATATTAACAATTTTTGAAGGAATATCTATATTTGAAATTGTGTTTGTAAGTTGTTCGGATTTATTATTTTGCTTTTTAAACTCTTCATTTATTGATGTTTCAAAATTTTGATATATCTTAAATAATTCATCAATAGTTTTTTGAATTTCATTTTTTAATTCGGCAAACTTTTCTGTAAATTTAATATTTTCAATCTCTTGAATAAGTTCATGAGATTGCTTATTGAGTTCTTTGTTTGCTAAACTTATATCGGCAATAGTTGAATTTACATTGTTTTCTAATTTATCTAAACGTTCAGGAAAGTTTATTGTTTCAATCTTTTTAACAATTTGTTCGGACTTTAAGGAGAGGTCATTGAATTGGCTGATTGGCTTTTCAAGGTTTGAAAATATATTTTCAGTTGTTTTCTTTATTTCATTTTTGTAATCGACAATTTCTTGCTTAAATACGTTAAATTCGGATTTATATTCTGCCGTTTGAGCGTAAAATGTTTTGTCAATTTTGTCAACTATTTGCTCAAATTTTGTAATGAGCTTATTTGTTGAAGTTTTTGTAAAACGTAAAACCTCTTCTACTTCTTCCTTAGAATGTTCAATATAATCAGTCGCATCTTTTAAGCGGTCAAACTCTTGTTTAATTTCTTTTACTACTGTTTGAATATTTTCTTGTTTCATAAGTTCTTAGAAATTTATTGTTAAAATCCCGCAGTGGATTTAATATTTGTCGCACATTTAGGACTTCTAATATGTTTTCGATAATTGTTACTGTTTCAGGATTGTAATCAATTAAATATTTTTTAAATCCCTGAATTATTGTATCATATTCATCTTTTTCATCAGAAAAAATGAATAAACCTTCAACAAAGTTTTCTTCTGCTTCTTTGATGAATTTTTGGTTTTTAATTTTGCCGTCAGGTGTAATATTTAATAAAATTAGAGAAAAGGCTTTCATTAAAAGTAATGCAGCATTTTTCCTATTTTCATTTAATAGCCTTTCGGTTGAACCCAAAAGGTGTTTTAAATTTTCAATTGCACCGTAGGTTACACTTAAATACTTCCACAAAATAGTTGAATTATAATCCTTACCGCTTTCTGTATCTAAACGCAAATTGTATATTTTACCTTCCAAATCATAATCTCTTAGATATTTGGCATTAAAATACAACTGAATATGTTCTCGCATTCTTTCAGGGTCTTCAAGCCCTAATTCTGCTGCAAATTCCATTGATTTTATTGCTTCCTTGCGTTTGCTTACAATTTCATTATAAACGAAATGTGTTAGTAAATTCAAACATTTTTGAATTGTAGAATTACCTTGTGCTTCGCCAGTTTCGATTTTAGAAATTTCTTTTTCAGTTCGTTGTTTTGAAATGTATTTTGCAAAATAGTTTTTAAGTTTTTCAATATAATAATTTTCTGGTCTTTTGGTTATAACAATTTTATATGTTTTGCTATTATAATCAATTTCATAATCATCAATTACTCCAATTATTGACAATCTGTAAATTGCTCTGCTTGTGTCGCTATTATCTCGAATATTTTTGAAATAACTATCAATTGTAGAATAATGTTCAGTTGGTATTGCAATATTTTGTTGCGTTGCTATCCAATATTCCTTTTCAATATTTCCAATAAATTCCTGCGATGTTTTACAATATTTTACAGCCTTTTTAATTAAAGGAAATGTGAATTGAAAGTCAACGGCTTGTAATAAAGTGTGAATTAAAAATAATTTGTCATTTTGAAAACCTATTGTTAATTCTATGGTTTCATTTAGTTTCAAACGATTTAATCGTTTCTCAATTCCTTCCTTATTTGATTGTGGATTTTGTTGTTTTAACCAATTAATTGCATTTGATGTATCTTGACAGTTTTGTAAAATATAGTTTTTTGTAAATTCTAAGATTGAAAACGATAGTTCTTGTGAGAAATCTGTATGCCTTTGATTTGTATTTATTTGAAAATTCCAATTTAAATCTAAATAACCATATCCCCTTTGATATGCTTCATTTATATAAATTCTATTATTACCATGTTGTTGATAAAACGAAAAATACACTTCAATACCAAATTCATTTTCAAGTTCTGAATATATTGATTGAGATGCACTTGCAAAAGGAAATGTAATTTCTGTTAGTAATTCAACTAAAATTCTAACTTCTTTATTTCTTCCACGAAATGCGTTATCAAAAAAGCTTTCTAAAATGCTCCTGTCTTTGTCCGGTTGGGAACATAACAAAATATAATTAATCGCTGTTTTTCTATCTCTTCCGGCACGTCCTGCTTCTTGTATAAAACTTTCAATAGAATTTGGGTAATTATAATGAATTGTAAAACGAATATTGGCTTTGTCAATCCCCATTCCAAATGCTTTTGTTGCAATCAAAAGATTTGATTTATTCTCGACAAAATCAGTTTGATGTTGCTCAATAATTAATTCTTCTTTTGAATTTGCCTGAAAATCATCATCGTCACCAGAGCCATAGAAATAACCAATTTTTAACGGTAATTTATTTTCTTCAACTTCTGTTTTAAGTATATTTACAATCGCATCAACCCCTGAATTTATTCTTGCACTTTTATGTGGACAAAAAATTAAACCTGAATTTATGTATTCTTTCTTTTGATTTGAGTTAAAAAATGAATTGGCTGAAAAATCGTTTGGTAAATAGTTTTTATTTTCAGTAGAATTGGAATTTGCAAATTCTGTCCTATCAATTATATCATTTGTAACTGATTTAATAGTTTTTATAATTTCTATATGTTTTTTATTCCCAATACTTTGCATATATTGATAATGATTATCGGCTGCAATATCATTGATGTTTACATTTAGAACTTTATAAAATAATTCATTTCTATTTGAAGGGTCATCTCTTACAATATCTTCATCAGATATTTCTAATTCACGTTGCACATCTGTTAATACATCGAAAGAAGCTGTTGCTGTTAAGCCAAAAATTGGAATAACACCAGATTTGGGTTTGCAAAAATTACGTGCATTATCACCCAATCGTAAATATGAAGTTCTAAAATCATGCCCCCATTCTGAAACGCAATGAGCTTCATCAACAACGCAATAACTAAAATGTGATTTATATTTGTAGTGCATTTCTTCTAAATTGCGTCTGAACTCTGCAATCTGCATACGCTCTGGCGAGATAAAGCAAAATAAAACTTCGGCATTTTTTAATTTATCAATTGCAATTTTACGAGCTTCGGCTGTTTTAAGTGAAGAATTTATAAAAACCGTTGCATCAATCAGATTTCTTTTAAGACCATCATTTTGGTCTTTCATTAAGGATTTTATAGGGTCTATAATCAAGGTAATTCCTGGTTGCAATAAAGATGCTAATTGATAAGTCAAAGATTTACCACCACCTGTTGGTAATAACCCAATTACACTATTACCTTGTAAAGCTCGGTTCAAAATTGGAAGTTGCCCAGACCGAAAAGTTTCTTTTCTGAAAAAATTTTGAATAAAATATTCTAATATCTCTTTTTTTAAAGGCTGTATTATAAATTTTTCATCTTTTTGTATTCCAATTTCTTTATATGGAATTAGTGAATTTGTTTGAAATTTTCGTTTTGATTTTATTGAATGACTTGAACGAATTTTTACAAAATAATTAGCTTCAATGTTCTCTTTATACTCCAATTCAAAACCATTTCGACGTAATATTGAAATGTCTATTATTAAATCAAATATCGGAAATTCTGATTTAATTACGTTACCAATTTGTTTTGAATTAGGGTTGGTTTTTAAATTTATTTTTGAATTTTTAAAATCATCTGTTGTAATTACAACAAGTTCAATATTAGGAATATTAATATCTATTTCCGCTAATGAAATTAGATTTTGTAACAACTCTTTAAAATCGTTTATTGCAAGATTTGCAGAGGGAATATCTCTTTCAATTATACAAATTTTCCAAATTGGTTCGGATAGTTTTAAAACTCCTGCGAAAACTAACTCTAAAAGAGTTTTTTGTATTCGTGCAATAGCGAAAGGGCTTAAAATTAATTGCAAAGCGTCTATTCCATTTGCTGTTTTATATAACGGATTTTGAAAATTTTGAAACAATGTTTGGAAATACGGATATTCTGTTGATAATTCTTTTATTGGTTGAATTTTTGATAAAAAATTGTTGTAAAGCTCATTAGTTGTAACTCTTTGAGTATGAAATTTTACAGATTCTAATGCGTTGTCTCTGGTGTTATCTAATTGCTTTTGAGCTTCATTTAAGTGTTGTCTTCCGTCAATCTCAAACACAATCCCATTAAGGAATATTCCTTTTTTTGTTTCGATTGTATATGGAAAATCAATTGCGAAATCAACATTTTGTTGTTTATGGGTTGTTAAAACATCAATAAAATTTTTATCTTTAAATGTATTAATTTTGTTATCCGCAAACTTCGCAAATTCAAGTATTTTTTCAATTTCTTTTTGTGGCTCAATTAATTGTGTAAAAAAATCACCTACATATTTCGGTAAAAGTTTAAAAAAAAATTCCTTTTCTGCATCACTTCCCAATTTATTGAAATTACCCAAATTATATGTAGTTTCTTGATATTCCGTTGTATATTTTGGGTCTATAATATGTAATGCCTCGAAAATAGTTCCTGCAAATTCAATATTTAGATTTTCTGTTTTAAATTTTATATCACCTATTTCAGTATTTTCAATTTTAGCATAATTAAATATATCTGTAAATTTTTTATTAATATTTAAAGTCGGTCTTGTTGGTAATCCCCTTGTTATTATGTTATTGGCTACATCAAAAATGGGGGAAACGTCATGTCTTTGATTTAAATTCGCATTTGTATCAATTTCAAAAAAGGAAAGTGAATACAACAAACTATCAATCTCAAATGAATTGAAATTGCTATCAATTAGAAAATCTCTAATTCCGTCTAATATATAACCAGCTTGGTATTGCATTTTAGTCTAACTATTTTACGGCAACTTTGTATGTTTCTTTATTATCAAAGTATTTTCAGCATTTAAAGCATTGTCTCATTGTTTTTATTTAATAACACCTTTTGGCGGTTTGGCTAAAAACCTAAATTTATATTAAAAATTAACTAAACATACTTCGATTATTCGAGAGATAAAAATATTTCAAATGTAATTTTCTTAAATAATTGGATTAGTTAAATTAAAAGATAAAATTATTCAATAACTAAAATTATATGACTAAATAACAATACGGTTATGTGCTAAGTTTTTTTTTAAAAAAAGCACCTACTTATTATTTTCGATTAGTTGCGTTTCTGAATCTTGAAGTTTAATCTTTTGAATTTTGACTTGCTGAAAATGAATTTTGAATTTTGACTTTACATCATTTTTTTCAGCAAAAATCTCAATCTTAGATATTCTAAGTCTTCCAATACTTTAGATTAGTGCTTCTTCACGATAAACAACTTTCGGTGCAGTATTTTAAATATTTGTTATATGGTTGAATGATTCCAACTCATCTTGAATTTTTTCTGCTTCTGATTCGAGTTTCTTTATTTTTTCAGCAATAATTGCTTCATTAAAAAATACTTCGTAATCAAATGATTCGCTTCTAAAATCTGCCGTTTTTTTACCCTCATCAACTGGAAGTTTTTTATAAAAAGCTATCAATCCTTTTATTTCAGCGATTTTATAGATTTTTTCCTGAACTTGCTGATTAGCCTTTGTAATTGCAGACTTTAATATTACAAGCTGTGAAATTTTTTCATTCATTTCTGTTTCAACCTGTGTTAAATCAAAAGGTCGTTTATTCCCGATTATTACGGAGTTATGAGTGTTCAACCTTTTTTGAAGTTGCGAAATTTCAAGTTTTAACTTGTTTTTTTCTTTTAATGATTTTGCTATTGTTTTCATAATATTAAAGTTTTAAATATGTTGCAATTTATATTCATAAAGCGTATTCTAAATACGTTTTGCTTTCTTATTCACTTTTTTTAAATCCTTCTTTGATTTTGCTCCGTATTGAATTAGTAATTCAATCATCTGTGTTATGGGTTCAACATCTTCGACATCACGAATTGAGAAATAAAGTTGTCTTTCGCTTTGGACAATATCTAATAGACTGTCATGTCCAATTGATGATATACAATTGGGATTAGCTCCTGCTTTCAATAATAATTCTACAAGTTCTAAATCATCTCTTCTAATTGCATGTATCAAACAATTCATTCCGTCATTTTTAATATTAATATCAGCACCTAATTCTAATATCATTTTTACAAAACTTACTAGCTGATTATCTGGCACTGTTTGAATTGCGAACATCAATACACTATCACCTGATTTGTCGATTGCATTTATATTTGCTCCTTCTAAATCTAAGTTACGTATTGATTGCTCAGTTGGATTTTCTTTTATCAATTCCTTAAACAAGAAGTTATCAAGTTTGTTTTTCGCAAAAATAACTCTGTTGCTTGTGCGACTTATCATCTGTTTGCATAACTCAATTTTGTTGTCATCGTAAAATGGGTCAAATGTTTTTCCTGTAACAGAATTTGCAACATCAGGGAATAAATGCTGAAGTGTATTAAAAAAAACTTGACCATTTCTATATTTTGGAAATTGAATTTTTACTAATTTTGACATCGCAATTACTTCTTCTATTTGTTTTTTGGTAAGAGTTTTTATTTCCCCATTCATCTCTTTTTTTGTTTTCGCACCGTACTTTTTTAATAATACAATAATTGAGTTATAAGGTTCAGTCTTTCTTGTTTGTCTTTTCTGAAACCATTGTTCAAATAACGCCCAATCAAGTAAAGATTCGTGGGAAGTTGTTGATATACAATTTGGGTTAGCTCCGGCTTTTAACAACATTTCAATAAAATCCAAATCTCTGGTTAAACAAGCATCATACAAGCAATTATAACCATCATTTTCTGCATTAATATCAGCACCTAAATCAATAAGAACCTGTAAATAATCAGTACTCATTCCTTCTTCGTATGACATAACTGCATTGATAAAAACACTATCACCCACTTCATTAACAGCATTAACATCAGCACCTTTTGTTACTAAATCCTTTATTACTTCAATATTTTTATTTCCGCTAAACACTTCGTCAAATAGTAATTCATTAAGTTTATTCGGTTCATTTAGTTTAATCTGACTTTTATTTTTTGATGCTTTCCTACCAGGCTTATGAAATCTATTATAATACAAAGAATTTATATGGAAAATTAAATCCCAGTTTTCACCCCAAACAATATTGCCGTTGTCAATATAAAATTTCTGAAATTCATCAATGTCTTTATATCTTGCGTAATATCCCTTTAGTTTCATTACAAAATACTCAAAATCTACAATGTTTACTTTCCCATCGCTATAAGTTAATTTTACCTTATATCCTGAAATATATTTTGCTCCAACTACTGATGTTCCTATTTTCATTTTATGTATTTCTTAATATTTTGATTTTTATTAAAACTATTGCTTAATTATA
>MENC01000146.1 GCA_001768155.1 Bacteroidetes bacterium GWA2_30_7 | reverse complement strand
CTGAAAACATATTTTTTTGATTTAGAATTTATCACTTTTCAACTTTAAGTACTTTGGCACTTTTAACTTATTCCTGCGGAATATCATATCTCCTTTTAGCCTTCGATGTATAAACATTACCAAAACTATATCCCACCGACAAAGTCAAATAATTATGTTTCCCCGAATTAACTTCGTACATATCGGGCAAATCCTTATAATAATTTATAAAACCTTTTTTAAAACTTGCCGAAAACGAAAAATTATTTTCCATTTTATATCTCATTGCTATTTCAAGTCCGGTATCAAATGAATTAAAATCGCTAACTCCTGACTTTTCGCTAAAACTTGGCTCAAATACACCCGGATACATTCCGCTAATAATCTGCTTAACTAAAGGATTTGTTCCTAAAACAGGACTAAATGCTTGTAAAATCGGAATGTCCTGAGTAATTTCTTCTTTAGTTTTAGCTGCTAAAAGCAAGGCAAAATATCCTCCAAGCGAGAACGAAAATTTCTCATTTAAATTAAAATCTGCTGTAACAGGAATATTCAGAAATGTAAAATTTGTATTGCTTCGAGTATATTTTGTTACAGATAAATTTATAAAATCCTGTAATTGTGATGACATTGATGTATCTATTCCAGAACCTGCAATCGCATTAATAATCATTTCGCTGATAGCAGAAGTATCTGTTTGTAAATACGATTTACTACAAGTCGCAATTTTTAACCCGAACTTAACAGATAACCAATCATTTATGGGATAAGATACAAAGCCACCGCCATTAAACCCAAGTTTAGAAACATGTCCATCGACTTCACTTTTTTCAATAGGAATAATATTTAATCCTATTTCTGGACCAAATTCAAGTTTTTGGGCAAAAGTGCTATTGATAATTACAAAAACAAGAATTAAAATCTGATAAAAAACATATTTTTTCATAAAAAATAATTTATGACGACAAAAGTATTAAAAATGATATGCAATTTTATGGGATTAATAATAAATTTGCAGAAAAATAACATTGATTTTTAATTAGTAACTATCCGTAAAGTCGTGAGATGCAAAATTCAATAGAACACAGATGTCGCAGATTAAACTGATTTACACTGATTTGTTAACTTTTCTTATCTGTGAATATCAGTAAAATCCGTTTTATCCGTGTGCTATTCTGACTTTATGGATGGACACTAATTATTGAATGTTTGTAGTGTAAATCGTACTTCGTAAATCCTAAATCCTAAATCATGGAATGTCGTTTAAATTGTGGTGTATGCTGTATTATTCCTTCAATATCGTCAGCAATTCCGGGATTACCAAATGGAAAGAAATCCGGAGTTGTTTGTCCACATCTGAATACTGATTATTCTTGTAATATTTATAACAAACCAGATAAGCCAAAAGTTTGCTCAGACTTTAAAGCTGATATTCTTACTTGTGGAAATAACAGAAATGAAGCAATTAAGTTATTGACTGATTTAGAGGCTTTTTGTAACTTAAAATCGTAAAAATTAAATTAGCTGTTACAAAAAATAAAATTTTATATTCATACTAAATTATTTTTATATATTTGTAGCCTTATAAATCGAAAATTATAAATTTTAAACTGTATCATAATCATGAAAAAAGTGTTTGCTATTTTATCAATTATTATGCTGTTTTCGTTTACAGTATCAACAATTGTTTATGCTCAAAATCAAGGTTCAACATCTGTAACTCAAGCTACAAATTCAAATATTGTAGATGACACAACTGCCGCTGTTGCAGAAAAACCAAAAGCAGAAGTACCTGCTGAAACAACCGACGAAGTTGCTCCTGCTGAAGAACAAACTATGCATCAGCAACTAAAACAAAAGTTTATCGAAGGTGGTCCACTATGGATGACTCCAATTTTACTTTGTATGATAATTGGATTAGCTTTAGTTATTGAAAGAATTATTTATTTAAACTTAGCAACAACTAACACCGATAAGCTTTTAAAGAAAATTGAAGAAGCATTGAAAACGAAAGACTTAGAAGGTGCTAAAGACGTTTGTAGAAATACTCGTGGTCCGGTTGCAAGTATTTTTTATCAAGGTATAGACAGAGTTGAAGAAGGAACAGATATTGTTGAAAAAGCAATTGTATCTTATGGAAGTGTTCAAATGGGATTATTAGAAAGAGGATTAACATGGATTTCTTTATTTATAGCACTAGCACCGATGTTAGGTTTCTTGGGAACAGTAGTTGGTATGATTCAGGCTTTTGATGCTATTCAGGCAGCTGGCGATATATCTCCAACATTAGTTGCAGGTGGTATTAAGGTTGCGTTGATTACAACAGTATTTGGACTTGTAGTTGCTATTATACTTCAAATCTTTTATAATTATCTAGTTTCTAAGATTGACTCTTTAGTATCTTCAATGGAAGATGCATCAATCTCTTTATTAGATATTATTGTAAAATATAATAAAAAATAATTTTATGAAACTATCAAAAGTTACAACAATATTGTTGATTACAATAATGTGTTTATGTATATTGTTTACTGCATTATACATGTCTGCGACAATCGATGAAGGACCTTATTTAGGTTGGATGTACTTTTTATTAGGAATTGCTGTTGCATCAGTTTTGATTTTTCCAGCAATCTTTTTTATTACAAATCCGAAAGGGGCAAAAGGTGCTTTAGTAGGGTTAGTTGCTTTAGTAGTAATTGGAGGCATTTCCTATTTATTAGCAGATAGCACAATTCCAAAATTTATTGGTTCTGAATTAATAGAAATAACTGAGTCCACTTCTAAAATGGTTGATACAGGATTATTTGGATTATATATTCTGTCTGTTTTAACTGCACTTTCAATAGTATATATAGAAGTTGCAAAAATGTTTAAATAAATTATTGTTATAATTTAATTATGGCACGAAAAAAGAGACCAATCCCAGAAATTAATGCAGGCTCAATGGCAGATATTGCGTTTTTGCTATTAATATTCTTTTTAGTAACTACCACTATGGATGTTGACTCTGGGCTATCAAGAATGTTGCCTCCACCTGTACCTGAAAATCAAGAACCACCTCCACCGATTAAAGATAGAAATGTATTTGTTGTTCTTGTTAATAAAGACAATAGACTACTTGTTGAAGGTGAACCAATGAAAGTGAAACAATTACGTGAAAAAGCAAAAGAATTTATTGCTAATCCAAGGAATACAGAAACGCTTCCTGAGAAAAAAGAAACTGATATAAAATTATTTGGAAAATATCCTGTATCTAAACAAGTTATTTCTCTACAAAACGACAGAGGTACTGCTTATGGAACTTATATAGCTGTTCAAAATGAATTAGTTGCGGCTTATAATGAATTACGTAATGAACTTGCTCAACAAAAATTCGGAAAAAACTTTGACGAATTGAATAAAGAACAATCAGATGCTGTTAAAGAAATTTATCCTCAACGAATTTCTGAAGCTGAACCTAAAAATGTAGGAGGACAACAGTAATGGCAAAATTTAATAAAGGGAAAAAGTCAGGAATGGCTCCTATAAGCACAGCATCATTACCTGACGTTGTGTTTATGTTATTGTTTTTCTTTATGGTAACAACAGTTCTTCGTGAAACTGAATTATTTATAAGAGTTAAATTACCCGAAGCAACCGAAATTAAAAAGTTAGAGAAAAAATCTTTAGTTAGTTATATTTATGTTGGTCCACCAATTTTAAAACTTCAGCAAACACTTGGAACAGAGCCACGTATTCAGCTAAACGATAAATTTTCTTCATTAAGCGACATTCGAGATTTTATTATTAGCGAACGTGAACAAAAAGACGAAGCAGAAGTTCCTTTTATGACAACATCACTCAAAGTTGATGAAAAAACTAAAATGGGTATTGTTACTGATATTAAACAAGAGCTTCGAAATTGTAATGCTTTAAAAATAAACTACTCCTCTAGGACTAAGATAAAAAAATAAAAGAAGCCCCATCGGGGCTTTTTTTATCTAAATTACTACTCAATAATTCGATAATGGATTCGATAAGACAAAATAAAATTTCACGTATAATTCAAAAAGACCTTGGCGAAATATTTCAAAGAGATTGTGGTCATTACCTTAAAGGAGGACTTATAACTGTTACCATTGTTAGAGTTAGCCCCGATTTAGCACTAGCCAGAGTTTATTTAAGCATTTTTCCTGTTGCAAAAACAGCAGAAACTTATAAAAAAATAAACGAAGACAAAAAAACTATCCGCCACAAACTATCGTTAAGAATAGCAAAACAAATGAGAGTTGTGCCTGAATTGGCATTCTTTATAGACGATTCGTGCGAATACAGCGACAATATTAATAAATTGCTAAATGGTTAAATTGTTAAATTGTTGCTACGCAGTAAATCCTAAATCGTAAATCTAAAATCCTAAATCTTAACTATGAAATACGACCCTATCAAAAAAAGTCTAGGAATTGTATTTAACAAAACTCCGATTTTAAGAAAACTGTTTTATTCAATGCTTGATATACTTTTGCTTAGGGCGTGGTATATTAAAAAAGAACTTAGGCTGTGGAATCCAAAATCAAATAACTTGAATTTACTTGATGCAGGAGCCGGATTTGGTCAATATACATACTTTATGTCGAAAATAAATAAAAGCTGGAATATTGATGCTGTTGATGTAAAACAAGAACAAATCGACGATTGTAATAATTTTTTTACTCAAATAAATAAATCCGCTCAAGTAAGGTTTCAATATGGCGATTTAACACAATTTGTTAAAGAAAATAATTACGATTTTATTTTATCGGTTGATGTAATGGAACATATTGAAGACGATAATGCAGTATTCAGAAATTTTTATAAATCGTTAAAAGACGGAGGAATGCTATTAATTTCAACACCAAGCGACCAAGGCGGCTCAGATGTTCACGACGACGAAGATTCTTTTATTGATGAGCATGTACGAGATGGTTACAATATTAACGACATAATTGAAAAATTAAAAGGTGCAGGTTTTTCAAAAGCAGAAGCAAAATATTCGTATGGGAAACCAGGGCAAATTTCTTGGAGTTTATCTATGAAATATCCAATTATGCTGCTAAATGTTTCAAAAATATTTTTTATTATTCTGCCGGTTTATTATTTAATCACTTTTCCATTTTCATTAATTCTTAACTACATAGATACAAATAAAACGCATAAAACAGGAACAGGATTAATTGTTAAGGCGTGGAAGTATTAAGGATTATGGCTAAATGGTTAAATTGTTGCTACGCAGTTTAACCATTTAGCAATGTAACAGTTTAACCATTTAGCAATGTAACAATTTATCAATGAATTTCCCCCTCTACATAGCCAAACGTTATCTTTTCTCGAAGAAATCGACCAATGTAATTAATATTATTTCAGGAATTTCTATTATTGGAGTTGCTACCGGCACGATGGCTTTAATCGTTATTCTTTCGGTATTTAATGGTTTCGATAGTCTTATAAAATCGCTTTTCAATTCGTTCGATTCAGATTTAAAAATCA
>MENC01000145.1 GCA_001768155.1 Bacteroidetes bacterium GWA2_30_7 | reverse complement strand
TTTTCTCTCACGAACGTCTGGCAATTGTTGACCCGCAATCTGGCAGACAACCATTATTCAGCAAAGACAAAAAATTGATTCTAACGGTTAATGGTGAAATATATAATCATCAGGAATTAAGGAAAGAACTAACTGATTATGAGTTTTTAACACATTCTGATTGCGAAGTCATTTTAGCCCTTTACCGAAAAAAAGGAATTAATTTTATTGAAGATTTAAGTGGAATTTTTGCTTTTGCCTTATACGATACCGAAACCGATACATATCTGATTGCTCGCGACCATATTGGAGTTATTCCATTGTATATGGGCTGGGACAAACTTGGAAATTTTTATGTTGCATCTGAATTAAAAGCGTTAGAGGGTGTATGTAACAAATACCAAGAATTTCTTCCGGGTCATTATTTATGTAATAAAGATGGTAATGAACTTAAAAAATGGTATAAACGCGATTGGAGCGATTTCGAGAATATAAAAGATAATGATTCTGATGTAAAGTTGTTAAGAAAAGGGCTTGAAGATGCTGTTCACCGACAATTAATGTCGGATGTGCCTTACGGAGTGCTTCTTTCAGGAGGTTTAGACTCTTCTATTATTTCGGCTATTACAAAAAAATATGCTGCAAACCGTATTGAGTCAGGCGATACTCAACAAGCATGGTATCCGCAATTACATTCATTTGCAGTAGGTTTAATTGGTTCACCGGATTTAGCCGCAGCTAGAAAAGTAGCAACACATATTGGCTCGGTTCATCACGAAATTAATTTTACTGTTCAGGAGGGCTTGGATGCAATTCGCGATGTAATTTATCATTTGGAAACTTATGATGTAACAACTATAAGAGCCTCAACTCCAATGTATTTATTGGCAAGAGTTATTAAATCAATGGGGATAAAAATGGTTTTATCGGGCGAAGGTGCTGATGAAATTTTTGGTGGTTATTTATATTTTCATAAAGCTCCAAATGCACAGGCATTTCATGAAGAAACAGTTAGAAAACTAAGTAAACTACATTTATATGATTGTTTACGTGCCAATAAATCGCTTGCAGCGTGGGGCATAGAAGGTCGTGTTCCATTTTTAGATAAAGAATTTATGGATATCGCAATGAGTTTAAATCCAAAAGATAAAATGGCTGGAAATGGAAAAATCGAAAAATGGATTCTACGAAAAACATTTGAAGATTATTTACCCGAAAGTATTGCATGGCGACAAAAAGAACAATTTTCTGATGGAGTTGGTTATAGTTGGATTGATTCGCTCAAAGCAATTGCAAACGAAGAGGTTAGCGATGAGCAATTAGCAAATGCAAAATTTCGATTCCCGATACATCCGCCAATGTCGAAAGAAGAATACCGTTATCGTTCAATTTTCAGCGATTTGTTCCCGTCCGATTCTGCTGCATCTTGCGTACCTTCAGTAAAATCTGTAGCTTGCAGCACACCCGAAGCATTAGCTTGGGATGTTGCATTTCAAAATGCCAACGACCCTTCTGGAAGAGCAGTTAAAACTGTGCATAAAGATGGGTATGCTTAGTAACCTATTGATTTGTTTTTTAGTTAATTTGTGTTTCTATGAAAACTCAAAAAACAAAAAACAAAACTCAAATAAATCACAATTTTAAAATCTCAATTTTCAAAACCGTTTGGATATTAGGTATTTGTTTTTTGAGATTTATTTGAGATTTGAAGATTGAAATTTGTTATTTCTAAAAATAAGTAGTTTTTTTAGTGGCACTAATTACAAATTACGATTGTTGAATATTAAAATATCAAATTGATTTAGCCAATAAAACTTGCAAAACAGAATGGCATTATGAAAAAAATAACTGATATAAACCAATATTTATTAGATTTTCCAAAAGAAATACAAATACTTTTGGAACAATTACGAACAACTATTAAGGAGTCTGCACCAGAAGCAGAAGAAGTTATAAGCTATAATATGCCTGCACTTAAATTTCATGGTATTCTGGTTTACTATGCCGCTTATAAAAATCATATTGGTTTTTATCCCACATCATCGGGAATTGTAGCATTTAAAAATGAACTTTCATCATATAAAACGTCTAAAGGAACTGTTCAATTTCCATTAAACAAGCCACTTCCACTTGATTTGATAACTAAAATTGTAAAGTTTAGAATAAAAGAAAATTTGGATAACGTAGCAATTAAAAAAGCTAAAAAATTGCACAAATCGTATAAATAAATTTGAATTAATAATATAAAATTTAAAAAAAATGAAAATTTGTCAAAGTTGCGGTATGCCTCTGGATAAAGACCCAAATAAAGGCGGAACAAATATGGATAATAGCAAAAGTGAGAAGTTTTGCAGCTTTTGCTTTACAAAAGGTAAGTTTCATGATGAAGGAATTAATCTCCATGAAAAAATCGAAAAAAACATCAAAATTGCTGTCGAAAAGCTTGGAATATCTGAGCTTAAAGCCAGAGAAATGGCTGAAAACATTTTGCCAAGTCTTGAGAGATGGAAAGCCTAAATTGATAAAGATTCAGGCTTTCTAAAATAACTACATTAATTTTTTCTCTAAGACAGTCCGCAAATTACGCCATTATCATCAATGTCCATTCCTTCAGATGCAGGAATTGATGGAAGCCCAGGCATACGCATCATAGCTCCAAGAATTGGTATAATAAATCCTGCTCCGGCGGCTATTTCAAACTCACGAATCGAAACTATAAAGTTTTTAGGTCGTCCAATTAGCTTTTCGTTGTCGGATAAAGATTTTTGGGTTTTTGCCATACAAATTGGCAGATGTTCAAGACCTAGTTTTTGAATTAATTTCAAATCACTTTCGGCTTTAATTGAATATTCAACAGAATCGGCACCATAAATCTCTTTTGCAATTGTTTCAATTTTGGTTTTAACAGGCAAATTCCAATCATAAAGAGGCTTCATCTTGTTTTGATTCAATTCAATACTTTCAACAACAGCAAGTGCCAAATCTTTTGTTCCATCTCCTCCTAAAGTCCATCCGTTTGATTCAATAGCTTTTACATTGTATTTTGCACTGAGTTCTTTAACTGCTTTTATTTCTTCTGCACTATCACCAGTTCTCATATTAATAGCTAAAACCGGTGTTATTCCAAATTTTTTAATATTTTCAATATGTTTTTCGACGTTTTCTAACCCTTTAATAACTCTTTCAAGGTTAGGTTTGTTAAAATCTTCGGTTTTAGAACCTCCATGATAACGTAATGCTCTGATTGTTACAACTAATACAACAGCACTAACATTTAATCCGCTGTAACCGCATTTAATGTCAATAAATTTTTCTGCACCAAGGTCTGCACCAAATCCGGCTTCTGTAACAACATAATCTGAAAGCGATAATCCCATTTTAGTACCTACTATTGTGTTGGTTCCCTGAGCAATATTCGCAAATGGACCTGCATGAATAATTGCAGGATTGCCTTCAAGTGTCTGAACAAGATTTGGCTTAATAGCGTCTTTTAATAAAATTGCCATTGCACCCTGAGCTTTAAAATGGTGAGCAAAAATCGGCTTTTTATCGTAAGTAAAACCTACAAAAATATTTCCAAGTCTTTCTTTCAACTCTTTAATATTGTTCGACATACAAAGAATTGCCATGATTTCTGATGCAGCAGTAATATTGAAACCTGTTTCGCGAGGAACTCCATCGCCGGTACCGCCAAGTCCAATTACAATTTTACGTAACGAACGGTCGTTTAAGTCCATAACTCTTTTCCACATAATTGTACGTGGGTCAATGTTCAGACTATGCTCCTTGTTTTGAATATTGTTATCAATAAGTGCAGACAACAGATTATTAGCTTTTTCAACTGCCGAAAAATCGCCTGTAAAATGCAAGTTAATATCTTCCATCGGAACTACTTGAGAATTACCTCCTCCGGCAGCTCCACCTTTAATTCCAAAAACTGGTCCCAACGATGGTTCACGTAAAACCACAGTAGTTTTTTTTCCAATTTTGTTTAAGCCTTCTGTTAATCCTATCGAAACTGTTGTTTTTCCTTCACCGGCTGGAGTTGGGGTCATGGCAGTAACCAAAATTAATTTACTATTTTTAATTTTATTTTCATCAATCAGATTTAGAGGGATTTTGGCTTTATATTTTCCGTATAATTCTAAATCATCTTCTTTAATTCCAAGTTTAGCAGCTATCACTCTAATTGGCTTTAATGTGGCTGCTTGAGCGATTTCTATATCAGACTTCATATACTAGAGTTGTAAGTTTATTTGGTAAATATATAAATTTAATACATCGACAGATTATATTTTATAGTGTTTTAAATGGAAATTGTATTTTTGTTGAAATTAATTAATTAATTTTATTCTATTATTTAATTATCGTATTGAGCTATCCAAATGTTTTTAAAACAAAACAGCATAACATCAGTTATATTAGCCGGAGGCAACAATTCCAGATATAATGGAACACCTAAAGCATTGCTCGAAATTAATGGAAAAACGTTATATCAAATTACAAAAGAAAAACTTGAAAAAATATTTGAATCTGTAATTTTAATAACCAATAATCCGGAAATATTTCCTGATGATAATTGCTTGAAATTTAGCGATATAATTAAAAACATTGGTCCTCTTGGCGGAATTCATTCTGCATTAACCAATACTCAAAATAAGGAAGCAATTTTTGTTACTGCGGTTGATATGCCTTTTTTGAATGAGGAAATTATTAAAAAAATAGTTACACAATATCTTGAAAATAAATCAGATATACTTATTCCTAGAATAAAAAACAATATTGAGCCGTTAAATGCAATTTACAAAACAAGTATTTTGTCAGAATTAAATGATTTTATAAAAAATACTAAGCACTATGCAACAAGAGATTTTTTCAGTAAAGTAAACGCTAAATATCTTGATTTTGAAGACTCTGCCGATAATTTAAAAGCATTTGTAAATGTGAATACACCTGAGGAATTTGCTTATTTCACTCAAAATAAGAATAAAATTGTTTTGCAAAGAACTCTCAGAAAAAACCATTAGTGATTTATAAACTGAGAGAACTATAAAAATATAAAATTTCACAACGTTGTTATTGGAAACTAACCAACTCATAAGCATTTAGACTTACTCCTTCACAAACTTCCCCCCTTCAATAACTTCCTCATTATTTACTATATTATTTAACAATAACCATTTTCTTAGTTCCAACCGCTCCTTTACCTGTTTGCAACTGATAAAAATAAGTACCTGCCTGTAATTGTAAATTATCAATTAACCTACATTGCAGTTATTCATCCGTAATCTTTTGATAATAAGGATTAATTTTTTTAAAAATTTCTACAGGTAGCACTACGGATTTTTTTCTGATGAATGGTACATATTTATAATTCAGTAAATCATATATTTGTTTTACTTTCTGATTTGGTTCTGAGCATTTTCGTACAGATATTGTTTGTTCGTTGATATTTACAATGCTTGTAGTAATGCACTTTTGCGTATTCATAATCCGGGTAATTTCTCTCCAGTCTGAATTAAAATCTTTCTGTTTTAGCTGATATCTAATGGTGTTTACAATCCAATATGCAAGTATTCCTAAATGAAGATGTGCCATTGAAGCATCGTCTGTTTTGTGATAAATTGGTCGTAAATCGAAATCTGTTTTTAAGACTCGAAAAGTGTATTCTATTTCTCTGATTATGTTATATATAGCCCAAAGTGTGTGTTCGTCTTGTTCATTCAAGGAAGTTCGTAAAAAGTAAATACCGGCTTCTTTATCTGGGTCTTTTCCTATTTTCTGTAACACATCATATTGTTTTTTTATTTTTATTTCGTTATAAAAATGATGTGCT
>MENC01000144.1 GCA_001768155.1 Bacteroidetes bacterium GWA2_30_7 | reverse complement strand
CTTAACGATTTTTCATAAAAATCAATAGTAGATTGATATTTTCCTGAATCATAGTATGTTATGGCAATATCGTTAAAAATTTCAGAAACGCCTGCTTTATCTCCTGCTTTTTCTTTTATAACTAACGATTCATTAAAATATTCTAACGCTTTATGCCTATTTTTTTGTTCTAAATATGCGTTTCCAATATTTGATAAAATTATTGCTTCTTGAGTTTTATTGCTTGATTTTCGAGCTTGAGCAAGTTGATTATTATATTCTTTTATCATTTCAGCAACAGGTAATTGAGTAGTTGTAGCTTCGGTTGAATTTACATTATTTTTTGGTGAATCCGATTTTTTTAAACTGTCGGATTTACTTTTATTATCTGTTGCAGTATTTGTATTTGAAACTAAAGCTGTTGATTTATTTTCTTTTTCGGTATTAACACTGGTTGATTTTACATTTTTAACAGAATTTACTGAAGATTTGTCTTTACTTTCAACATTTTCAGTTTGTTTAGTTTGATTATTTGCGACTAATAATTTATCAGCGGCAATTTTTTCATTAATCAATTTATCAACTTGTGCGATTTTTTGTTTAGGAACTGTATTTCCTGGAATTAACTTATCTGCTTTATTATAAAACTCTTTAGCTTTTTCATAGTCATTTGTTTTCAACGATTTATCGCCGTTTGCAATTAATTTATCAAAATTATTTTTCAATTCTGTTTGTTCTTTTGTTTTGGTTTCGGCAATTAAATTATCAATTTCTTTTAATTTGTCGGTTGCTGTTTTATCTTCCGGCTTAATACTCAGGGCATCATTAAATTGAATTTTAGCATTTTCGTAATCTTTATCTTTTATTAAACTATTTCCTGTTGCAATTGCAGTTTTATATTTTTCTTCAATTTTTTTCTGTTGAGCCTCGGCATTCGATTGCTCTTCAAATAAGGTTTTACATTTTTCAATTTGTTGTTTTGGGTATTCTTTTTCGGGCATAAAAGAACTAGCCTTTTGATAAGCTTTCTCGGCTATTTCATATTTTTTATCGTTAAATTGTTTATCCGCTTTTTCAATTGCTTTATTATAAGCATTTTCGGCAGTAGTTACTTTTTTAATTTCTTCGATTTTTTTCTTTGGATAGTTTTCTTCAGGGAGAATTTTTGTTGCATTATCGTAAACTAACCAAGCATCTTCGTTTAAATGATTTTTTAATAAGCTATCGGCTTTTTGAATCTCCACATCGTAATTAGATTTTAATTCCTTATACACTTTTAATTTAGCTTTTTCAACTTTTGAAATTTTCTCATTTGGGAGAGAGTCTTCGGGTTTATAAAGTTTTGCCTTTTCGAAATAACTTATTGCTTCATCAAAAACTTTAGCTTGTAATAATTGTTCTCCTTTTTCGATTGATTTTTTAAAAGCTTCGTTGTCTGACATTGTTTGAGATAAAAACTTTTTTGATTCAGAAATCTTAGTAATAGCAACTTTTTCTTTTGGAAGTACAGTTATAGCGCTTTGATATTTTGCCATAGCTTCTTCATATTTTTTTTCAGCAACTAGCGCATCACCTTGTGCAATTTTCTCGTTATATTTTGTTTTTTTTAGTATTTCTAATTCTTTTTTATGATTATTAAATTCGGGTTTAATTTTTTCATTAAAATAATCAAAATCAAATGCTAATGCTTCTTCATCGTCCCAACGTACAATTTGAAATGCTTTTTCAAATATTTTAGTATTTAGTCCTTCAAAGTTCTCAGTAAGAACAACATCACATTCCTTTGTATCATAAAAGTTATCTAACTCATAGGGAGGTATTTTTGTATTAATCAAATATTTTTGTGAATTTAATCCAGGTTTGGAAAATTCTACAGTATAGTTCTTTTGCAATTCTAAAGTAATTTCGTACTTACCATTAGATTCTGTAGCAGTTTCTTGAACTTTCTGCTCGTTTAAAAACGTTGCAATTATAACTCCTTGAATATTTTTATTATTAATATCGGCTACTTTTCCAGATATTTTTACGTTGCTTTTCTTTTGAGAATATAAAGAATTATTAATCCCAATAAATAAAACAATGATTATTAATGCTGTCTTTAATGTATTCATAATATGCTATATAAATAATTGATAAATATAAAAATATTATTGAACTATTTAATTAATTTTTGAAAAAAAATATTTTTCTACTGATTTAACTTCAATAATAAATGCTCTTAAAAATGCAAAAAATAGAGATTTGTAGATTAATTAAAACCTAAAAGATTAACTCTGATTTGCCTATAAATGTGATAAATATGATAAAATAAATTGATTTTTATAAATAAAAAGCACAACGAATAACTCTTTCATTAGATTATTAAAAAAAATGACTTGTAGATTTTAGAAAAGACTCTAATTTTTCGTAGCTTCAATTATTTTATAGAAAATTTCCAAAATAGTTTATGAAATTTTCAATAATTACTATTTAAAAATTATTATATCTTTGTGTCTAACGAAATATTTTAATCAATTTATATGAAACATATATTTGCATTTATATTCTTGATAATTTGCACATTATCATATTCTCAAGAAAAAACCCAAATTGACAAAAGAGCTTTGAATTATTACTCCGAACAAGAGATAAAAGAAATGCCAGTTTCAAAAATACTTCAAACAAATTATTTATTCAGAGACTCTTATATAATTCCTGACGAATTTAAACAATCATTAAATTCTGAAAATGTAGATGGCTTTAAATTAGGTGCTTTCAGAAAAGAAAAAGAGAGAGTAAAGATTAATATTGATATAGAAAAGGAAGAAAAAATAACTTCAAATAAATATGTCATTTTACTTTCTTACGAAGAAGTCGATAAAGCTTTGAACGAAATTAAAGCTAAAAACCAATAAATATCAATCTTTAAGACCAATATTATGATAAAAAATATTTTTAAGATAATAATTATTATTATATTTTCTTGCAATTTTGTTAAAGGTCAGGTTACAATAATGCAACAAAATTTTGAAAATGCAGGAAGTATTCCTTCAGGCTGGACAAATGAATATGTTAGTTATAATATTGACTGGATTGGTAATACTGGAGGGTATAATAGTTCTAACCCCACTACTGCACATGGAGGAACTTATAATGCAATGTTTTATTCTGATTATAAAGGAGATAAAACTAAACTTGTAACGTCTGTTATTAATTTATCGGGATATATTAATTGTCAATTAAGTTTTTGGCATGCACAAGTTAATTGGGTTGGAGATCAAGATAGTCTGAAAGTATATTATAAAACTTCACTTGGCGGTTCGTGGAATTTATTAGCAAACTTTAGTACAGAAGCAGCTACATGGACATTACGTTCACTGGCGTTACCAAATCCAAACAGCACTTACTACATTGCATTTGAAGGACATGCAGAATATGGCTATGGAGTTTGTATCGACGATGTTACAGTTACCGGAACCCTTCCATCAAGTGGTCCTGATATAATTCTTGTAAATTCGGCTAATAATGGAAGTACATTTAATACCTGCAATGCCGAAGTATATGATAATGGTGGAGCAAGTAGTGATTATACAAATAATAATAACTATACTATTACTATTGCATCAACTAATGGCGGATGTGTTAGGGCTATTTTACAATCTTATAACATTGAATATAATTACGACTATTTATATTTTTATGATGGACCTAATACAACATATCCCCAGATTGCCACACGTGTTCATGGATATCCCTTTATGCCAGGTACGACTATTAATAAAGAAGGAAGCACATATTATGCTCAATCAGGATATTTAACAATTAAGTTTACTAGTGATGGAGCTACTGTTGCATCTGGGTTTAAAATTAAAATAGATTGTCCACAAAATTGTATCGCTCCATCTTGTGTTAATTCAATTCCTGCTTCAGGATATTGCGAAACAGCTACTCCTATGTGCGATTTTAATGGTTATTGTGGTGGAACAAGCACTGCATACCCTGCCGATCACGAAGAATTGGAATCTACAACTGTTAATCCGAGTGGATTAAATATTTTTTGTGCAGGAATTGAACATAACTCATGGTTATCTTTTGTTGCAGATTCTACTACTTCTGTATTAGATGTCTGGGTTAAAAATTGTACAAATTCTTATGGTGTACAATTAATGGTTTTTGAAACTGACTGTAGTTATGGAAACTTTATACCAAAATCAAATTGTTGGACTCCTTATGAGGTAGTTAGTGGTCAAATAATTGCAAATAACCTAACAGTTGGGGATTCTTATTTAATTATGGTTGATGGTTTTGCCGGCGATTATTGTGAATATACTTTTTCGGCAAGTGCAGGAGTTAATGTTGCAAGTGCAGGAACTGATAAAACTATTTGCGAAGGAGAATATGCATCAATAACTGCATCAGGGGGTACAAGCGTTTCGTGGACTGCAAGTCCTTCTGACCCAAGTTTAAGTGGGCAGGAATCGAATATGTCGATTACTGTATCACCCGGACAAACAACAACTTATACAGCCGAAGTTTGGGGAAGTAACGCTCTTTGTTCAGAACCTGCCGATGTTGTTGTTTTTGTAAATTCTGCATCAGCCGAATTTACCGGTTTAGATAATGCTTATTGCTCAAATAGTTCAGCCGTTTCACTTTCGGGAAATTTTGCAAGTGGTGTTTTTAGTGGAACTGGTATTTCTGGGAGTACTTTCACTCCAGCTTCTGTTCCTCCTGGAAATGCAAACGTAACATATACATATAATTATTCTGTTGTTACTGTTTTTTCTGATGATTTTGACCCTTCTCCAAATGCTGGTTGGGTGCATGGCTCAACTGCATCAGATTCATGGATTACAGGAAAACCCAAAGGAGGTAATGGTTCAAATACTAATGCAAATTCAAATCCAGACCCATTAATTGACCATTCTTCAGGAAATGATAATAATGTATATGGACAAGGCTTAAGTGCGTCAACAGGAGATGGTTTGGGAGGATATTATAACAGTGCTTCAGAATGGCTTAAAACTCCTGTAATTAATTGTTCAAATATTTCAAACACAACTTTAAGTTTTTGGCGTTGGGCTAATTTTGAACCAAACTACGATCCTGCTTATGTTAAAGTTAGCACAGATAATACAAATTGGACAACAATAAATACTGGTGACTTTTATCCACAGGATGACCATTGGGTACAAAAAATATATGATATTTCGCAATGGGCTGATGGGCAATCAACTGTATATGTCAGATGGAGTGATGCAAACGATGTTTCTCAAACTTATTCTGGTTGGAATATTGACGATGTAACTGTTACAGGAGTTCAATCTGGTGGAAGTTGTGTAAGTACTGATGTTCAAACAACTTATATTAATCCAACACTATCTGCAACTATAGCTACAGGGACTACAATTTCTTGTTATGGAGCAAGTAATGCAACTGCAACTGTTACTCCAACTGGCGGAACTTCGCCTTATACATACATTTGGGGTAACGGACAAACTACAGCAACTGCTACAGGTTTAGCAGCAGGAACACATTATGTTACAATAAACGATTCTTATGCTGTATGTCAATCTGTTATAAAAAATATTACTATAAGCCAACCTTCTGAAATTAATCTTTCTACTTCTTCAATCGCCTCAACTTGTGGCAATAACAATGGTTCGGCTTCTGTTTCTGCTTCTGGTGGTACTGGTGCTTTATCAATTTTATGGAGCACTGGAGCAACAACTGCTACTATATCGAACATCCCTTCTGGCAGTTATTCTGTAACTATTACGGATGTAAATGGTTGTACTAAAGCCACTTCAGTAAATTTTAGCGATGCTGGTGCACCTTCTGCAAATATAAATTCATCTACAAATGTGAATTGTTATGGGGCTTCTACTGGTTCTGCTACTGTTACTGTATCTGGCGGTAGTGGGAGTTACACTTATGCATGGTCTGGAAGTTCTTCAACTACTGCAACTGCTTCAAATTTAGTTGCTGGAACATATTCTGTAACAGTTTCAGATGGTAGTTGTACAGCTCCTGCTTCAGTTACAATTACTCAACCGGCAGCAGCACTTTCAGTTTCAGTTTCATCACAAACAAATGTTCTTTGTAATGGTAACTCAACTGGTTCTGCAACTGTTTCGGTAACAGGTGGTACAACAACATATTCATACTCATGGCAAGGAGGAGGCACAACTGCCTCAAAAACAAATCTATCAGCAGGGACTTATACTGTTACTGTTACTGATTCAAAATCGTGTCAGGCTACACAAATGGTAACTATAACTGAACCTACACAATTGACAGTTTCAATATCATCACAAACTAATGTTCTATGTTATGGTAATTCAACAGGTTCAGCAACAGCAAATGTAACAGGTGGGACAAGTCCTTATGATTATGTTTGGTCAACAGGCAGTTCTACAATTAATACATCATCTTTGAGTGATATGGTAAACAACTTAACTTATGGCACTTATGGCATTTCAATTCAGGATGCAAATAGCTGTACTACAACGTCATCTGTTACAATAACTCAACCAACTGCAATTTCGGTTTCTTCAACTGAAACAATTACAGATGTTGTATGTTATGGACAAAGCAATGGTTCTATTTATATTTCGCCAACCGGTGGAACTCAACCATACACTTATGTTTGGGTAGGTCCAAATAGTTACTCGGCTACTAATGAAGATATTTCAACATTAATCGCAGGTAATTATAATTTAACTTTAACCGATAATAATGGTTGCAAATCTTACAATGGATTTACAGTTTCGCAACCAAACGAACTTGATGTTGTGCTTACAGGTTCAAGTGTTTCATGCAGTGGTGGAAGTACTGATATAAATTCGTCAGTTAGTGGTGGAACTTCACCTTATACTTATTTATGGGCTGAAGGTCAAACTTCTTCATCGTTAACGAATGTCAGTTCAGGAACATATACTTTAACAGTTACTGATGCAAATAATTGTAAATCAAATTCAAGCATCACAATAACTCAGCCAACACCATTAACAGTATCATTATCAAATAATAATATAAGTTGTTATGGTGGAAAAACAAATATAAATACCACAGTTAGTGGAGGAAATTCGCCTTATACTTATTTATGGTCTGGAGGACAAACCACTTCTTCATTAACTAATATAACAGCAGGTACTTATTCTGTTACAGTTAAAGATAATTCAAATTGTACCGAAATAAGTTCGATAACAATTACACAACCAACAAATGCAATTATTTTATATACAACTACAAATGTAAATTGTTTTGGAGAAAGCAATGGAGCTATAAATATTTCAGTTACAGGAGGAACACCTACATATACATATAATTGGAGTAATGGAAGTGTAACTCAAAATCAAACAGGTTTAGTTGCAAATTCATATACTGTAAGTGTAACTGATGTAAATTCATGTATTTATGATACAACTATAGTTATTTCTCAACCATCGCAACTCACAGCAAATGTTACAGGAACTAATGTAACTTGCAATGGTGGAACTACTTCGGCGACAGTTTCAGTATCGGGTGGAACAAATCCATATACTTATTATTGGAGCAATAATCAATTATCTGCCATAATTTCTAATATTTATGCAGGAACATACTCTGTAACTGTTACAGATGACCACAGCTGTACAATAACAAAATCTATTACCATTATAGAACCTACCGAAATTATAATCGTACCTACTATTTCAAGCAGTACTTGTGGGAATAGCGATGGAGATGCAAGTGTTACAGTTTCCGGAGGTTCTGGTCCATATAATTATTTATGGTCAACCGGAGGTACTTCAAACTCTATAACTGGATTGTCATCAGGCACTTATGGCATTACAATTACCGATAATGCAAATTGTACAAAAGATACTACTCTTGCAGTAAACGATGCTGGTGGACCAAGTGCTTATATTAGTGATACTACACATGTTACTTGTAGTGGTAATCTTAATGGTGCTGCTACTGTTACAGTTTCAGGTGGGACAAGTCCTTATACATTTAATTGGTCTAATGGTAGCAATATTAGCTATATAACAGGAGTTTCAGGAGGTATTTATACAGTTACAGTTACAGATTTAAACGGATGTAAAGCCAATGCAGCGATTACAATTAGCGAACCCGCAGATTTTCAAATATATACAACTCCATATAATTCAACTTGTAACGGTTCAAATAATGGTTGGATAGACTTAAATGTTTCCGGTGGAACTTTACCATATACTTTTCAATGGTCAAATGCTTTGTCAACAGAAGATATTACCGGTTTATCGCCAAGTAGTTATCAGGTTACAATAACAGACGATAATGGTTGTATAACTACTTCTTCTGCAATTACTTCAGAACCAAATCCAATTGTTATAAATAACTCTTTCAACAATGTTTCATGCAATGGATTGTCAGATGGTTCAATTAATTTATCAGTTAATGGAGGAACAAGTCCTTATACTTATTTTTGGTCGAATGGTTCTACGCAAGATAATTTGACTGGTCTTGGTTATGGAACTTATGGAGTATCGGTTACCGATTATAATAATTGTCAAAGCAATTCTTCAATTACAATTACTCAACCTGACTTATTAAGCTATACATCAACTAGCTCAAATGTTTCTTGCTTTAGTGGTTCTGATGGAAATATAAATTTATCTGTAAGTGGCGGAACTACACCATATTCTTATTCATGGAGTAATGGTCAAACTAATTCTGTTAACTCGAATTTAATTTCCGGCACATACATTTTTACGATTACCGATGATAATAATTGCACTTCAACAGGAACAATTACTGTAACTCAACCAGAAGTTTTAGCAACTAATATTACACCAACAAATATTACATGCAACGGTTTTGAAAACGGAAGTATTAATATTTCAATTTCTGGAGGTACAATTCCTTATTCATATAGCTGGTCTAACGGATTTAATTCACAAAACATTTCAAGTTTAGACGTTGGAACTTATACTGTTACAGTAACTGATAATAACCTATGCACTTCAGTTGTTTCATCTCAAATTTCTCAACCAAACGCATTGACTAACAGTAATATTTCTCAAAATGTTAGTTGTTACGGAAAATCAGATGGCTCAATAGACCTTAGTATAAATGGTGGAACTACGCCTTACATTTACGTTTGGTCGAATGGAGAAACTACACAAGATATAAGTAATGTTATTGCAAATATTTATTCTGTAACTATTTACGATTCAAATAACTGTATGTCAAATTCAACTGTAACAATTAGTCAACCAAATTCAATTACATATTCAGTTGCTAAAACAAATATTACTTGTTATGGTTATATCAATGGTGCAATTGATTTAACTATAAATGGCGGAACTTCACCATATAGTTATATTTGGTCGAGCGGTGAAACTACACAAGATATTTCAGATATAGCTTCGGGTTCTTATACAGTAACTGTAACAGATGCAAACAATTGTGATATTACAGCTTCAGTATCTATTTCTGAACCTGTACAAATAATTACAAGTATTACCGGTAACGATGTTACTTGTAATGGATTATCAAACGGTAACATAAATTTGACAGTTTCTGGTGGTTCTCTACCCTACTCATATTCATGGAATTATGGACAAGTAAGTCAGGATTTATTCAATATTGATGGCGGAACCTACGAAGTAACGATTACTGATAGTTATAACTGCTCAAAAATTGAAAGTTATACAATATATGAACCGGGAGCAATTGTACTTTCATCAACTTCAACAAATGTTAAATGCTATCAAGGAAATGATGGAACAGCAAACATAACTGTTGTTGGCGGATTGCCTACATATACATATACATGGTCGAATGGTTATGCAGGAGCTAACACAACAAAATTAACAGCTGGTACTTATACAATAACCGTTACAGATTTTAATGGTTGCGAAGCAATTACTTCATTAACTATTACTGAACCAACTTTATTAGCAACATTTATTTCATCTTCAAATGTTAGTTGTTTTGGCTTTAATAATGGAACTGCAACTGCAAATACAGTTGGGGGAACAACACCATATAATTTTTTATGGAGCAATGGAAATACTCAATCAGAAAATCCCTCATTATCTCCTGCAACTTATTATGTTACAATTTCTGATAAAAATAATTGCAACATATCTGATTCAGTATTAATAGCTCAACCAAATGCACAATTATTGGTTGCAATTAATAATTATACCGATGTAATTTGCTTTGGAAAATCGAATGGATATGCAATTGCTGAAGTTACAGGTGGAACTCAGCCATACACTTACAACTGGGATGATTCTAAAAATCAAAAAGATTCGTTAGCAAACAATTTACTACCAGGCACATATCAAGTTACTGTTACTGACGCTAATTCTTGCCTCGACACAATTTCCTCAGTTACAATTGCAGAAGCCGGAGAAATTAAATACAATTATATTTCTAACCAAACTTCTTGTAATGGAAGTAAAGACGGAAGCATAAGTGTAAGCGTTTCGGGCAAAGAAAAGCCTTATACATATACATGGAACACAGTCCCTGTATTAAAAGACTCAATTATTAAGAATTTAGCTTATGGAACTTATATTGTTACAATAACTGATAAATACAAATGTTTTGTATCTGATACAATTACGGTATTAAAACCAGATAATATTTGTCTTGAAATTCCAACTTGTTTCACTCCAAATAGTGATGGAGTAAATGATAAATTTGAAATTAAATATTCTGAACTTTATCCAGATATTCATGTCGAAATATATAACCGATGGGGAATATTAATGTTCAAATCAGATGGTTATTTAGAAATGTGGGATGGAAGTTATAATGGAAAAGAACCCGCAATTGCTTCTTATGTTTATATTATAACTCTTGGTGATGGTTCAGAAACTTTAACGGGGTCGGTAAGTATTGTGAAATAAAAAAAAGTTTGGATTAAGTTTTTTTTTTAAATAGAATATATTTATTTTCTAAAATTATTTCAGATATCGCTTATTTTCACATCATATTCTTGTAAAAAAGATAAAACAGTTTTTTAATACAAGCTAAAAGATTTAAAAATTTTTTGAAGTTCTCTGACCTTAAAAATAGTGAGGTTTGAATTTGGAATATGACCAATTAAGAAATTTTTGCTACCTTTAAGAAAAAATAAAATATGGAAAGAAAAATTAATTTACATATCGAAAAATTACCAGAAGGTTATTATCTGGCAACTTCCGATGATATACAGGGATTAGTAGCTCAAGGACGGACAATTGCCGAAACATTAGAAATTGCCAGAGATGTAGCAAAAAAACTGATTGAAGCACAAGTAGATGAACAAATGAAAAAATTTAGTCCATTTACCGACCGCTTCGACTATCCACTTGTAATTGGTATTTAATATGGGGCGTTTGTCGGGATTTCGGTATCGCGAAATAGTAAAGATTTTAAAGAAGTTCGGTTTTGAATTTTATCGGCAGGCAGCAGGAAGCCACGAGATTTGGTATAATCAACAAAAAAATAAATTTACAACAATTCCAAATCATTCTGGCGATATGCCTGAAGGAACTTTACGAGCAATTTTGCGACAAGCTGATATTAATGTTAATGATTTTATAAAAGCGAAATAAGCAACAGCGTTAGATTGTTTTCTTTGAGTTTATTTAATATTTCTGCCTCACTTTATTTATTGTTTTAGGACTCATTGTATCAATTTTATTCAAATGTCTTAGCTTTTTTCAAATCTGATTCAGCACCATCAAAAT
>MENC01000143.1:9723-9877 GCA_001768155.1 Bacteroidetes bacterium GWA2_30_7 | reverse complement strand
ACAACAGCTACTAACATACAAATAGATTTCTCACGAACGTTCGGAATGACACTTGCAAACTGTCATTCCGAATCAAATACAGTGATGAGGAGTCTGAATATCAATTAATTAAAAATTAATACAAATTATAATACGTTTGCCATGGAAAGGAATA
>MENC01000143.1:8627-9625 GCA_001768155.1 Bacteroidetes bacterium GWA2_30_7 | reverse complement strand
AAAATAATAGAACTTCAATTTTTCCTCGAGGAATAACAAGAATTAAGTCGGTTAGTAGTGATTATTTATCTATTTTTGTCGAAATTATAATTTACGAATAAAAAGAAGTTTTTTTCTTGTATATTGTATTTTCAATTATTGTTAAATTTTAATTTTGTGCAATTGAAACTAATAATTAAAAAATCGGCAATAAGTAAGTTTATGATATTTTAAGATAAAGAGTTAGAAATTTAGAAATGAAATATTCAAAAGTCATAAAAACATCCCAAATTTTTATCATTATATTCATTATTATAATTCAAATTTGTAATGCTAAAGTTTCAACCATTGATTCTTTAAAAAACCTTTTAAACAGCTCAAATATTGACACAAATAGAGTTTTAACACTTAACGAATTGGCTATTTTATATAATGAGGATAAATCGGATTTAGCACTAAAATATATAAATCAGTCTATTGAATTATCAATGACATTAAATTATGTACGAGGAATAGTTCAGTCTTATAGAATAAAAGCAAATATTTATTATTCGCAAAGTAAATACAGCGAAGCAATTAGCAATTTTATGCTTTGTTTAAATTATTATAGTCGTTACAAAAATATTCTTTTAATAAATGACAGCGATAAAAATCAATTAGCTGAAATTTATAATATTATTGGTGTAATTTTATATTATCAAGCCGATTATGACGAATCGTTAAGTTATTATCTAAAAAGTATTGGTGTTTATGAAGAAACTGATAATAAAAACGGCATTTCAAATTGTTATAATAATATCGGAATAATATACCAGAATCAGAATGATAATTCAAAGGCTTTATTTTACCACTTTAAAAGTTTATCTATAAAATATGAATTAAAAGACTCACTTGGCGAAGCTACATCATACAATAATATAGGTGAAATATACCGAAGTCAAAATCAGTTTGAGAAAGCATTAAATTACTATTATAAAGGGTTAAAAATTAAAGAAAACACAAACGATATTGGAGGAATT
>MENC01000143.1:5601-8614 GCA_001768155.1 Bacteroidetes bacterium GWA2_30_7 | reverse complement strand
ACAATATTGGTTATATTTATTTAGAAACAAACAAGTTAGATAGTGCATTTTCGTTTATTAATCGTTCATTAAATTACTCATTAAAAACAGGAGAAAAATTTGATATTGCCGAGTCATATCTGAGTATGGGTGAGTACTATAAAAAGATTAAGAACTATTCAATGGCAGAAAAATATTATTTAAATGCCTACAATTTATCAAAAGAATTAGGAACACCGGAAATTATTTCAAAAGCTTCTGAAAAATTAAGTGAAATAAACTCTATATCCGGCAATTACAAACAAGCCTATGATTATTTTAAAGACTTTAAAAGTATTACCGATAAACTACATAACGAAGAGAAAATTAAAAAAATGACTCAACTTGAGTTACAACACGAATTTGATGAAAAACAAAAAGAATCTGAGTTTAAAGAACAGCAATTATCTCTGGTTCAGAAATCAAAGCTAAAAAGACAAAAAATAATTTCTTATGCCTCACTTATAAGTCTTTTGCTAACGTTACTTTTAGTATTTGTAATTTATCGAAATTATAAAAACAAAAAACACCTGACTATATCATTAATGAATCAGAAAAAAGAATTAGAAAAAGAAAAGAAAAAAGCTGATAAATTATTACTTAACATATTACCATTAGAAATAGCCGAAGAGCTTAAAAAATACGGAAAAGCTAGTGTAAAACACTATAATATGGTTTCGGTAATGTTTGCCGATTTTAAAGGCTTTACAATGCTTTGCGAAGAAATTTCGCCATTTGAATTAATTAATGAACTTGACCATTATTTTGAAAAAATCGATTTAATAATTGAACAAAATAAAATAGAAAAAATTAAAACAGCAGGTGATTCATATATGTGTGCAGGGGGCGTTCCGGTTGCTAATAAAAGCAATCCTATTGATATGGTTTTAGCCGCTTTAGCAATTCAAAAATATATGAAGGAAGTAAATACTGAAAAAAGGAAAAACAATAAAACATTATGGCAAATGCGAATTGGTATTCACACCGGTTCGTTATTAGCAGGAGTGATTGGGAAAAATAAATTTGCATACGATATTTGGGGCGATACAGTTAATATAGCTGCAAGATTAGAATCAACTGCTGAAACAGAAAAAATAAACGTATCGGGTGAAACTTTTCAACATATTCGTAACTATTTTGATTGCACATTCAGAGGAAGAATTACTGCCAAAAACAAAGGAGAAATTGATATGTATTTTGTAGAAAGAATTAAACCAGAGTACTCTTCAGATACAGAGGGTTATTTGCCAAATAATCGCCTTATTATTGAGATTAAAGAAATTAATAAAACGGAACTCTGATACGGGTCAAAGCTATCCATACTTAGGTTTCCGAAAAATTTCAAAATACAAATCTCAAGACTCAAATAAATTACAATGTTTAAAATACAAATAATCAAACGGTTTCAAACATTGAACATTGAGTTCTTGATATTTATTTGTTATTTGGATTTTTGGATTTGTGATTTGATAGGGTATATTTACATTTGCACTAAAAAATATCTTCATGCTTTAAAATTTTAATTATGTCTAAAAATAAATTCGTAAAGACTAAAGAAAACTTTACCAAAAAAAAGCTTACAGAGCTTATATTTCAAGCATTTAATGATGATGCTTCACGAACATTTAATTACAAACAAATATCAAAAAAACTTAATATTATAGATACCTCTGCCCGACAGATGGTTGTAAAGGTTTTACAAGAATTAAAAACAGAAGAAAAAATCGAAGAAATTTATCAAGGAAAATACCGTCTGAAAATTAAAGCTGGATATATTACCGGAATTGTCGATTTAACAACTAAAGGCTTTGGATATATTAAAACCAATGAACTCGATGAAGATGTTTTTGTTACGCAAGTAAATCTTCGTCAGGCACTTCATGGCGATACAGTTAAGGTTTATTTATATGCTAAAAAGAAAAATTCACAAATCGAAGGCGAAGTAGTTCAGGTAATCGAACGAGCCAAAACAACTTTTGTAGGTACACTCGAAATTTCCAAAAATTTTGCGTTTTTAGTAACCGATAACCGACAAATGCCTTACGATATTTTTATTCCATTTGAAAGCCTGAAAGGCGGCAAAAATTGTCAAAAAGCAATTGCCAGAATTGTTGAATGGCCCAAAAAAGCAAAAAATCCGATTGGCGAAATAATAACCATTTTAGGCGATTCGGGAAATAACGATACCGAAATGCATGCAATTCTTGCCGAATTTGATTTGCCATATTCATTTACACCCGAAGTTGAAAATGCTGCTGAAAAAATCCCAGAAACTATTACTAAAGAGGAAATTGAAAAAAGAAAAGATTTCAGAAACGTTACAACTTTTACAATCGACCCTGTTGATGCAAAAGACTTTGACGACGCATTATCGTTAAGAAAATTAGATACCGGAAATTGGGAAATTGGTGTTCATATTGCAGACGTTACGTATTATGTAAAACCAAACGAAAAGGTTGAGGAAGAAGCATATAAACGTGCTACTTCGGTTTATCTTGTCGATAGAGTTGTGCCTATGCTTCCCGAAAAATTGTCGAATAAAGTTTGCTCGCTTCGTCCAAACGAAGATAAACTTTGCTACTCTGCGGTATTTGAAATTAGTGATAAGGCGGAAGTCATAAACGAATGGTTCGGACGAACTATTATAAATTCCAACAGACGATTTTCGTACGAAGAAGCTCAGGAAGTATTAGATTCTGAAAATGGCGATTTAGCCGAAGAATTAGCAACATTTAACCGACTTGCAAAAATATTACGTACCGAAAGATTTAAAAAGGGAGCAATCGGATTTGAACGATGCGAAGTAAAATTTAAAATCGACGAAGCCGGAAAACCTTTAAGTGTTTACACTAAAGAAATGCACGACTCAAATAAGCTTATCGAGGAGTTTATGCTTTTAGCAAACAGAAAAGTAGCCGAAAAAATTGGAAAAACCGCCGCTCAAAAAGTGGCTAAAACATTCGTTTACAGAATTCACGACCGACCCGATACCGAA
>MENC01000143.1:285-5544 GCA_001768155.1 Bacteroidetes bacterium GWA2_30_7 | reverse complement strand
TCTGCAAGTGCAATTTCTCATTCGTTGAATACTTTGCTCGACGAAGTTCATGGCAAAAAAGAACAAAATGTGATAGAACATCTTGCAGTAAGGTCGATGGCTAAAGCAATTTATTCTACCAAAAATATTGGACATTACGGGTTAGCATTTTCGCATTACAGTCATTTTACATCACCAATCAGGCGTTATCCCGATATGATGGTTCACCGCTTGTTAGACTTGTACTTAAATGGTGGAAAAAGTGTCGATGCTACCGAGTATGAAAATATGTGTAAACATTCGTCAAACATGGAACAACGTGCTGCCGAAGCCGAACGCTCATCTATTAAATACAAACAAGTTGAGTTTATGAGCGACAAAATCGGACGTATTTATAAAGGTGTAATTTCGGGAGTAAAAGATTGGGGAATTTATGTCGAAATTCTTGAAAATAATTGCGAAGGGCTTGTTCCTGTTCGCGATATGACAGACGATTTTTATATTTTCGATGAAGATAATTTTTGTCTTCGAGGAAAATATTCTAAAAAACAATTTGGAATTGGCGACGAAATTCAGATTGAGGTTGTTAAAGCCAATCTTCAGAAAAAACAATTGACATTTAAGATTTTCGACGATAGTTATATGAAATAGTTTGAGGGGTTATATACAATTGTTCAAAACTAATTCCTTTAGAACATAATATTGGTAGAAAATAAAAAAATCAACAATCTAAAATCCCTTTCCCCTGCCTCTTGCAGGTGTTTTTCACCTGCAAGACTTCCCTCTCCCTCAATTCGCCCAGTCACTCCCTCAATTCGTTCACCCTCTCCCTCAATTTGCTCACTCACTCTTTCAATTTGTTCACCCTCTCCCTCAATTCTACATTCTAAATTCTTAATTCTTTACCTCATCTCCACCAACCAATAACTATTTACTTGCTCATTAATAATAATTTTAAGAACATAAGTACCGGCACTATAACCAAGTTTTTTGGCAGAGAAACTGTAATTATACTTGCCTTCGGTTACGTTGCCTTTGAATATGTCGGCGATTTTTTGACCGGACATTGTGAAGACTTCTAGGGATACTTGGGTGTTTTCAGGCAGAGCCTGATTGGATAGGTTCGACTGAGGTGGAACCTCAGCCGAGCCCTCAACCGAGCTGATTATTAACTCAATCCTTGTGCTTTCGCTATATGGATTAGGATAAACAATTACTTTGTTTTGCTGAAAATTTATTACTTGTATTAGCTCGTCGTCTTCAATGTCTTCAAGAGTTTGATTATTGCTTGTTACATCGGGTTTAAATATTGAAGATTTGAGGTTGGCAGTAGATGGGCATTGGGAGTATTTTACGGTTGCCATTTTGTATAACGAATTTTCGTTAATAATTCCTGTTATGTAAACGTTGTTGTTTTCGCTTACTACTATGTCGTTGCCACGGTTTTGGGTGTGATAGCCGCCGGATTGAATATCTCGCCATTTTTCGTTGCCTTCTGAATCGTATTTTATTGTAATTATATCGTAGTATTTTGCATATGTTTCTGTGCCGCTAAATCCTGTTATATATACATCGTTGTTGTTATCTATTGCTATTGCCTGAAATGATTCTACTCCATTGTAGGTTGTATATAGTTTTTTCCATTGCTCGGTACCGTTTTGAGCGTATTTCAGGGTAAAGCCATCGTAATTAACATTTCCTGTGATATAAATGTTTCCAAGATTATCTGTTGCTATGTCATAAGCTCTGCCTGATGTATGTGAAACCCATTGTTGTTCGCCTGTTGGTGCGTATTTAACTGTTGTAAGATTGATTCCTGCACCCACTACGAATATATTATTTTCATTATCTGTTGCAAGGTCGTAAACCACATCGTCGAGTCCGCTATCGTATTGTTTGAACCATAATTGTGAGCCGTTTGTATTGTATTTTATGGTTATATAATCGGAACCATAACCTGCTACAATGATATTATCTGTGTTGTCGAGTTTTATTTTGGTGGCGTATTCATTAGCTGATGTTGCATAAATTTTTTGCCATTTTAACTGACCAGCTTTGGAGTATTTTATGGTTACTATGTCGCTTCCTGTGGTGGTATTGGTTGTTGTGCCTGTGATATAGACATTGTTTGTGGCATCAACTACAATAGATTTTGCATCGTCGTAGCTATTGGATGTTCCGTTGATTCGTTTTTCCCATAATTTGTTACCATCGGAATTGTATTTAATTAAAACTATATCTGATAATGTGCCTGTGCCATGGCTATTTCCAAGTACATAACAGTTGTTTTCGTTATCGACTGCTAGGTCAACTGCACGGTCAATAAAATTTGCTGAACCGTTGTATGTGTTAATCCAAAGGCGTTCGCCTGTTGGACTGTATTTTATTATTAAAAAATCGTTGTAATTGAATGGTGTGTTAGTGTATCCGGCTACGTAGAGGTTTCCGTTGAGGTCGAGTACTGTTCCTCCATTGTAAAGTGAGTCAACGGTGCTGTAAAGGTCTGTCCATTCGAGGTTGGAGTTTTCTAAAGTTAATGATATGGGGTTTGCTGTGAGCCACTCAGGGAGTGTTTTAAATTCGGCTTCCGCTATTTTATAACCTGATTTTGTTGCGAATGAATATAATTGAGTTGTGTCGAGTTCGTAGAAAATGTCGTGTGAGATTTCAAATTTTCCGTCATTATCGGTAATTATTGGAGCTGTTGAAATTACATTATTGTATTCGTCTATTATTTGCAAAGTATCGTTAGAAACCGGGTAGCTCCCGCATAATTCGCTTTCGTATAAAGTGCCGAATATTTTTGATGTGTCGGGTGCTATAAGCGGTTCAAATGTTTCGGGGAAATATTCGCCTGTAACAATGGTTAAAAGCGATTGTGCATTTGCTGAAACCTGAGTTTCTGAGTTTGCAATATCAGTTATTGTTTGAAGTTGCTGCTCTGTAAGGTTTTGAATAGAATCGCCCGAAATACACATATCGGCAAGTAAACTGAAAAATGTTACAAAATTAATTTCATCGGTTGTAACTGCCTGCATTTGATTTAATAATGTTTGTGCTTGTGTGCATTGCCCTGTTGAAATGTAAGCTTGTATTAATTGCTGAATATATGCAGGAGCGGTTTGTGTTTGCAGGAATGTAATAAGACTGTCGGTTCCGTTTACAATATTGGAATCGAGCAAATAATGCTGTAAAAGTTCGTTTATTGCTGTGCCGTTTTCTTCGGTTACTGAGGCAATCTGACTTTCTAAATCGGCACGTGGTGATGTTCCTGTTTGAACTGCTTTTATGTCTGTTAAAACTCCAGTTGAAAGGGCAGGATTTCGATATATTATTGCTTTCATTACTTCTTTTGTAACAGGGCTGTTTGGTATAATTATTTCTTTTACAATTCCATCGGGTAATGCTGTGCTTCCGGTACGGTTAATTACTGCCAAAAGTACTTCGTCTGATAAATATGGACCAACTGCGAGTAAAGCAGTTTTAATTTGACCAGGTGCTTGGCTGCTAAGTGCTATGGTTAAAAGATTTTGAGTGTTGCCTCCGTCAATTTTGGAGTTTAGTTGGTTTAGTGTTGTATTTGTTGAATTGATAGTTGTTGTAAGTTGTGATATAGTAGGTGTAGTTCTTGTAAGGCACATCTGTGTTGAGTTGAAAACTGCTGTACAAGGATTTACAATTACTTTTGTATCGTCATAAATTAATGGTGTTGTACGAGTTGATGGGTTATATGAATAATTAAAAGCTGATGTACCCGGATTTGACCAGAAATCACTTGATGTGCCTGTGTGGCTAAATAAGTTATTTGCTGCAGATGTTGTGCTGATACAAGTACCTTGAGTAGAATTAATACTACCTGTATTTGTGTTAGTATTACCAGTAACTGCAATATCGGCAATAGAAGTAGAATTAAAATTATTGCAACGTATTACTAGTCCATTGTTAAGTAAATTAGCTTGTATATTTGTTTTTAAGCCTGTAAATCTATTCTGTGATACAGAATTTGTAGTTGTACCTGTATTGTTTAGATATACTCCATAATGCCCATGACTTGTTGTTGTAAATTGATTATTTTGAACACTGTAACCTGATGAAGCATTGAGATACAATCCACATGATATATTATCGTACACATAACCCTGACTATTAATTGTGAAATTATTGTTTTGTATTTTTTGATAATTAACTGCATTTATTGAAATACCAATGAAATTATTTATAAAGTCGGTATTTTTTATATCAAATGTATTGGTTGAATTGTAATTTCCTGCTAATATTCCATAATATAATTTAACAAATTTGCTTTGGTAAGTTGTGTCGGAAAGTATATAATCATCAATTATAAAATTTGAACCTGAGCTATTTATTCCTTGTGTTCCTTCACTATCAAAAGAACTGTAAGGGTTAATGCATTTAAAAGTATTGCCTTTAATCATAATTCCATTAACATAGTAAAGAACAATTAATTTAGAAATTTTCGATGTTTCAAAACTGAAATAATTTTCATCTTTAATAAAGTTTGAACCATAGATATATGAAGTATTTGTTGAATCATAAGAAGCAAACGAAATAGAATAAAGGTTATTTATAAAACTACAGCCGGGTTCTGCTCTTATTATTCCACCACCATAACCGGAAGTGGATGAATATTCATCCCACCATGCACCAAGTGAAACTCCACATTTTGCATTTTCAATAACTGCTCCGTTTTTGAGTTCAATTACTCCCTGATTTGCATCGGTTTGAGCAAGTGAAGGGTTCCCGAGTACTTCGATACCCTGCCAAAAGGTTGAATATTTAGTAGTGATTTTACCTCCATCTATTATTAATTTACCGCCGGGACTTACGGTTATTTTACTGCAAGGCGTCATGTTAACTTCTGATTTTATGGTTAATGTGCCTACAACCCATATTTCGTTGGTGGGTGAAACGGTATCGTTCCATGTAACATTTTCACCTGCATTTATAGTAGTACTTACCTGTGGGATTGCAGGGGTTATGGGACTTAGGGTTATGATTTTATTGTCACTAATTCCAATTTCTTCTGGTGCAGTTAAAATGCTTAAACTCATGCCAGGTGCAGATACGTATAATTGATAGATTTTATAAGTTGAGTAATTTGTATGCAGCTTGAAATATCCGGTATCGTTGGTAAAAGTGTAATAATATAATGTTATTGTATCTTGTGTATTATTCTTTGTTCCTCTAATAACGGCATCTTTTATATAATTACCTGAATTATCTTTAACTCTGCCCCAAACCTCGAAGTTGCTATAATGT
>MENC01000143.1:0-251 GCA_001768155.1 Bacteroidetes bacterium GWA2_30_7 | reverse complement strand
CACAAGAGTAGCTTCCTAAGGGATTAAAATCCTTAAACTCAGTAGTAATTTGTTTGGGCAAACCGTCGTGTACTATGCCTCCAATGGTATCGGAAACTTCTCCAATGGAGTCGGCAGATGCTTTATGCCGGAATATGCCGTATTCTTCAAGTTTTGGCGCTTTCATATCGTGGAAGTTAAAGTAAGTATAACCAATACCGCCACATCCGGCAGTCCAACCCATTGTTGATTTTACATATTCTACCTGAGCA
>MENC01000142.1:1005-6694 GCA_001768155.1 Bacteroidetes bacterium GWA2_30_7 | reverse complement strand
GATGTTGAATCGGATTCTAACCTAACCAATAAATCCTGAAATCCATACCACCAACCTCTGTGATAAATCATCTTTCGTCCATCTGTAAGATATTGTAATCGCCATCCAAAACCATAATTACGAGGAGGTTTCATATCGCTGTTTGCCGGTTCAAAAGCTTCGGCTAAAGTAGTTCGTTTAATAATTTTATCGGAATAAAGTCCCATATTCCATTTATATAAATCTTCAGTGGTTGAATAAATTCCTTTATCGCCAACAACTCCATTCAGAAAATTATCAGAAGCTTCTGTTTCTCTATATAAATATCCAGTAGCTTTATTTTCGATGAAAATATTTTTTGTTTTATTATAAACTACTGAATTAGTCATCTTTAAAGGGCTAAAAATTTCTCTTTTAATAAACTCTTCAAAACTAATTCCACTAACTTTTTCGACAATTGACGCTAAAACGGCATAACCTGTATTACTATAATTAAATTTTTTATTTGGAGGGTAATATTTAAGAGGTTTATCTCTTGTTAATATGCTAATTACAGAGTCATTATTAATAGGTGTTTCCTTGCACTTAATCACATCATCGCAATAGTATATATAGTTTGGTAAACCAGACCTATGTGATAATAATAATTTAATAGTTATTCCTTGATATGGAAAGTTGGGGAAAAATTTCTGTACAGAATCGTTATAATCTATCAGACCCTTCTCTTTTAAAATCATTATTGCCGTAGCAGTAAATTGCTTTGAAATAGAAGCTAATTGAAATTGAGAGTTTTCATTCAAAGAATCTTTAGTTTTGAAATTTGCAAAGCCAAAACTTTTTTTATAAAAAGCAACTCCACTTTGGGCAATTAATACATTTCCATTAAATGCACCTAAATTATGATAATAATTAAAAAGTGAATCTAATCGTTTGATTTTTGATTCTGCATTAATTCTTAAAAGAATATTTTTAATTGAATCTTCTGAATTATCAACAATTACATTTTGCTTTAATTCAGTATTTATGCATCCAATGCAAAAAAGTCCTAATAAGAAAAATATAATCTTATTAAGCATTAAAAATTGAAAAAAATTATTTAGAAAGAGAACTTAGCTGACCGAATAAGTTGTCAGAATTTTCTAATAAATCCTTATAAATATTTTTATAATGCTGTTTAGACACTTTTTTTTCGGTATTTTTTTCAGGATTATTAGTTCTGTGAAATAAATCGTTTCTTAATTCAACTGATTTAGAAATTATATTAATTACCTTATCTTCGTTAGCGTTATTATTGAAATACAGATAAATATAACAATCAGAAATGATTTCACTAACTATGTAGTCAATGTCTTTTTTTAAATTTTTAATACTTGCCATTTTGCTTTATTTTTATTTGTTCAAAATTGTTGAAATATTTTATCAACTGCAAAAAAATTATTGAGATTCTAAATTAAAATAAAATTCGCTCACGCATTGGTCGTTTTTAAAATAGAATACTGGTCCCCATGTATGAACTACCATTCTGTAAAACACAACTTTTTTACCGTCATTTAAAATTATTTTAGTAGTTTTTTTATAAGTATCCTCAATAGTTTCAACTGTTCGTCCGGTTTGATATTTTTCTGCTAAAAGCTTCATTCCTAATTCGTCCATTTCTTTTTGTTCTTGCCTAATTGATTGCATTGATGCTAGAACTTCAGCTTGTCTTTTTTTAGTTTCTGCATCTTCTATTGCTTTTTGAGTTCTTTTTTTGGATTCTGCCTCTTCATAAGCTTGCTTTGCTTTTCGTTGAGTTTCTTCAGATGCAGCAGCTAAAGCAGCTTGTTTTGCAGCTTCTTCTAATGCAGCTTGTTCTATTTTTCGTTTGTTTTCTGCGGCTTGTTCTGCTAAAGCTTTTTGTTTTTCTTCTTCTTCGGCTTTTGCAGCAGCATTTTTATTTTGTAATTCAGCAATTTTAGTTTCCATAGCCGCTTTTTGTTTTGCTTCTTCGGCTAATTTAGCTTCTGTTTCTAGTTTTTTTCTTTCTTCCTCGGCTTTTGCAAATGCTTTTTGGTTAGCTTCTTTAGCTGCAAGTGCTTCGGATTCAGCTTTTTTCTTTTCTTCTTGAGCTTGAGCTAAGGCTTTTTTTCTTGCTTCTTCGGCTTCGTTAGAATCGGCTTCAGCTTTTTTTCTATCTTCTTCTGCCTGTTTAGCAGCAGCTTGTGCTTTTAAAACTGCTTCGTTGTCAGATCTGGCTATTGCACGTTTTTCTTCTTCAGCAGCAGCTAAAGCTCTTTTTTTTGCATCTTCAGCAGCTTTTGCATCAGCTTCGGCTTTCTTTTTTGCATCTTCTGCTGCTTTTGCTAGTTCTTTAGCTTTTTGTGCAGCTTCTTCTTGAGCTTTTAACTGAGCTTTTTTAATTTCCTCTGCTTCGGCTTCTGCCTTCTTTCTGGCTTCTTCGGCAGCTTTTGCTTTAGCTTCGGCTGCTGATTTAGCTACAGCTTCGGCTTCGGCTTTAGCTTTTGCCTGAGCTTCTGCTGCTGCTTTTGCTTCTGCTGCTGCTTTTGCTTTAGCATCTGCATCCGCTTTTGCTTTAAGAGCATCTGCTGCTGCTTTAGCTTTTGTTTCATCTTCAGCTTTTTTACGTGCTTCTTCTGCGGCATTTGCTTTGGCTTTAGCTTCCTCCTCTGCTTTTTTACGGAGTTCTTCTTCTGCCTTAGCCTTTGCTTCTGTTTCTGCTTTCAATTTTGCTGCCTCTTCGGCAGCTTTAGTTTTGGCTTCAGCTTCGGCTTTTTTTCTTGCTTCTTCATCGGCTTTTGCCTTTGCCTTTGCTTCAGTTTCTGCTTTTGCAAGTGCTTCAGCTTTCTTTTTAGCCTCCTCAGCAGCTTTTGCTTTAACTTCTTCAGCAGCTTTTGCTTTTGCATCAGCTTCTGCTTTTAATTTAGCTTTAGCTTCTTCAGCTGCTGCTTTTTTTGCTTCGGCTTCGGCTAATAATTGTGATTTTGCTTGTTGTTCAGCAACTTTAGCTGTTTCTGCTGCTTTTTTTTCAGCTACTTCTGCTGCTTTTTCTTCCTCCTCCATTTTTGTTTCTAACATCTGTTCTATTTTGGCCAGTTCAGACTGAATAGATTTGGTATAATCAGTATCCCAATCAAAATCATCAATTTCGGCATTATAAGCTATTTTTCCGACTGGTTGGTTAAACATAATAATATTAACACCATCAAACTGCTTAAATAGAGCAATATCATAAACAAAACCTTCAAATCCAGATGCAATAAGTTCTTCTGGAACTTTAGTATTTATGCTAATTTTTTTTGTAACATATCCTGGTTTTGAATATGTAATAATATATTGTGCTTGAAAGTCAAGTTCGAGAACTTGTTTTGATTTGTCGGCATTTATTGTTTTTACTGTTTGTCCATTTTTTGTAATTTTCACAGTAACACCATCCATATTACCTTTTTTGACAATTATTTTAGAATCAATAATAAAATTATTTTGAGAAACTGAAATGAAATTATTACCAAACAATATAATAATAGATAAAATTATTATTTTGGCACAAAATTTATTATTGATAGAAATTTTTAACTTCACTTTCTTTAAAAAAAAACGTTTAAAAGTACTAATTGTAAGGAATAATTGAAATTTTTTTTGAAAAACGAAATATAAATTAGTAAATTATTTAAATAAATTTTAATTTTAAAAAATGAAAATCAACATGAAGGCAATATTTATTTTAATTATTTTATTTTCTGTTATAAGTATAAATGCTCAAGAAGTTACTAATGAACAAACCATAAAATATATAAATGGAAAATTAAAAAATAATTGTGTTTTAGAGGCAAAAACAAATCAATTAATTTTGCAGTTTTATAAAGGCAAAGAAATGTATCGACAAGATAAAGCAAATGTTTATGGACTAGATCCAGATAAAGTTAGTTATAAAGCAGAAGAAAATGCAATAATACTATATTGTCTAGAGCCTGATGATGAGTGTGTTATGAGATGGATTTTTAAAAATAATGTTAAAAAAACTTATTCACGTTCAAATATTAGTGTTGAAAATTTGGATGAAAAATCAATAAATGGTTTAGTAAAAGCATTTTCACATTTAATAAAAACTTATCATGTACCAGATTATAAATTATATGAATATTTTGAATAATTAAAATTTACTATTATGAAAAAAATAATTTTTTTATCGTTTGTATTTCAGAGTTTTATGTTAGTTGCACAAGATGCTGAATCGCATTTCAAAAAAGCTGAGTTGCTTTATAATAATGATGAAATTGTTGAAGCCATAAAGGAATACACCAAGGCTATTGAAGTTGATAATGCTCACATGAATTCTTATTTGAGACGTGGGTTTGCATACAATATGATTGAGAATTATGAAGAATCTGTTAAAGATTTTTCTAAAGTGATAGAAATCAATCCTAAACATATTTGGGCATATATAAGCAGAGGCAGTTCGTACAATAAACTTAAAAAGTATAAAGAAGCATTGAACGATTTTAATAAAGCTATAAGTCTTGACCCTGAAAATCAAGAAGCTTATAATAATCGTGGTTGGGCTAAGAAATTTTTAGACGATACAGACGGGGCTTGCGAAGATTGGAATAAATCTAAAAAATTGGGAAATGGAGAAGCAAAAATTATATTGAAAAATAACCAATGTAAATAAATTATGAAAAAATTAAAATATTTAATATTAGGTTTATTATTTATTAACCTAATATATTCGTTTAAACCATCTTACGATGGAGAAAAAGACTGGAATAGTTGTGTAGAAAAGTATAAAGCTACTTGGGGCGATGTGTGTATGGAGTGTACTTACAATTATGATATTTTCAAGGTTTTCATGAAAAATGTTTGTACAGAAAATGTTGATGTATTAGTTGCTGTACAAGAATCTAACAAAGTTTGGAAATGCTTTATGTTTGAAAATTTAGCTCCAAACGACACTATTGTTGCTCATGCTTGCAAAGGTACCGGAAAGTACTTAAAATGGGTTAGAAAAGCCGGCGACAGGGAAATCGAACTGCCTAATTGTGATGAAGTTAATAAAAATTATAAATAATAAATTACAATAGTTCGGTATATTTTTGAGATTGACTTCGTCGAGCTAAAGGTTGCTTCGTTCCTCGCAATGACGAAGTTTCTAGTTGTCTGCAAGTTGCGTCATTGCGAACGCAGTGAAGCACCACAAAGTAGCATCAATGCAATAATATAAAAAACAACACATTGACAATCAGTTAATTAATAGCTATTTATAAAAAATTATCGAACTATTGAAATTAATAAACTTTAAGTTTATACACTTCCTAAAAGTGTAATATTATTTTAATAAATGTATAAATACATAAAATTATTCGTAATCATTTTACTATTATTTGTTTTTTCTTTTAGTAATGCTCAACTCCAATCATCACAATTAGTTGAAAATAATATTGAATCAGTATTTAAGCAATTTATTTCAAAAAAAGAATTTAAAAATGCAAGTATTGGATTTATAGTTAAAAATCTTTCAGATAGTTCGAATATTTATCAATATAATCCTGATTTAAGTTTAACTCCTGCTTCAATACAAAAAATCATTACAACATCAACTGTATTAGAATTATACGGTTCTAAATATAAAATATCTACATACTTACAACATGATGGATTTATTGATTCAAATAATACGCTTCATGGGAATATTTATATTAAAGGAAATGGTGAT